>CANJSG010000021.1 GCA_947476875.1 Verrucomicrobiota bacterium
ACGATGGGCGAACACAACTACCGCGACTGGTATCTGCGCCGCGTTTCAGAAACGCCGCGATCGCTCTACTTCGGCTGCCTCCTGGGCAAGACGCTGCCGTTTATCCTGCTCGGACTGGTGCTCGCGGTCGGCAGCGGGCTGCGGCTAATTCCTTTTGGCATGGGCGTGGGCATGGTCGGCTACGGATTGGCGGTGCTGCTCTACACGTGGCTGGCGCGGCGGGGATAAGCAAAGCCCAGAGGGCTTTCACGAGATTAGCCTTCGGCGTTTCCGCCTACTTTTGAAACCGCTCCAACTCCTCCTCCAACCTCGCCAGCGGTAAGCCCACGACGTTGGTCAGCGATCCATCCACCCGTTCGACGATGAGCTCCCCGTGGTCCTGGATGGCGTAGGCGCCGGCCTTGTCGAGCGGCTTGATGAGCGAGAGGTAACGCCGGATCTGCGCGCGATTAAGCGCGCGGAATGTGACCTCGGTGTGATCCGAAAAGAGAACCTGCCGGTGTTTCCGGAGGTGGATCAGGCAGACGCCGGAGACGACTACGTGGGATTTCCCCGAAAGTTCGGAAAGCATTCGTTCCGCATCGGCCAGGTCGACGGGCTTGGCGAAGAGCCGCGTGCCGAGGGCCACCACCGTGTCGACGCCGATGACGAGGGCGTCCGGGTGTTGTTTGGCGATGACGCGGGCTTTCCGGTAGGCGTTGAGCTGGGCGATCTCGGCGGCCGTCAGCATCTCGGTCTCGGATTCCGCGGTGTGGCTGGGGACGACGGCGAACTCGACCCCGATGTGTTCGAGGAGTTCCTTCCGTCGCGGCGAAGCGGAAGCGAGGATGACGGGTGGCAGGCTCATCGGCTCACTCCAGCAAACGCCAGCGGCGTAAAGTTTCCAAGAACGATCAAACCCGGCCAAGGATGCAGATTGCAGTTTGCTGGACGCTCCTTTAAGCACCAGCGATGCGCTTCATCGGCAGTGTGATCGAGAAACTCCAGCGGCATCCCAAACGCATCGTGTTCCCCGAGGGCACCGAGCCGCGCGTCATCCAGGCGGCCCGGCAGTTCTATTCCCTCCGCCTCGGCGTCCCGATCCTCCTCGGCGACCGGTCCAAGGTCAAAGAAGCCGCCGAGCGCCTCAACGTCTCGCTCGAAGGCGTGCGCATCACGAACCCGGCCGAAAGCGAGGAATTGGATGGCTTCGTTCGCCGGTTCGAGAAGCTTCGCCGCTCGAAGGGCATCAAGGAACGCGAGGCCCGCGACGCCATGCTCAAGCCGAACTATTTCGGCGCAATGATGGTGGCCATGCACCAGGCGGACGGCTTCATCTCGGGCACGAGCGAGGTTTCCGGCAGCGTGCTGCGTCCGCTCTTCCAGATCATCAAGGTCGCCCCGAAGGCCACGACGGCCTCCAGCTGCATGGTCATGGAAGTGGAGGACACGAAGTTCGGCGACAGCGGCGTCATCTTCATGGCGGACTGCGGCGTCATCCCTGAACCCACGGTGGACCAGCTCACCGACATCGCCATTTCCACCGCGCGCCTAGCCCGTCAGCTCATCGGCCAACGCGCCCGGGTGGCCCTGCTCTCCTACTCGACCAAAGGCAGCGCCACTGCGCCCACGATCGGCAAGATGCAAGCCGCCACGGCCCTGGCCCGGCAGCGCGCGCAGGAGATCGGGCTGGAAGCCGACTTCGACGGCGAACTCCAGGTCGACGCGGCGATCATTCCCGAGATCGCCCAACGCAAGCTGCCCGACAGCAAGGTGGCCGGACGCGCCAACGTGCTCGTCTTCCCTGACCTGAACTCCGGCAACATCGCCTCCAAACTCGTCCAGCACATGGCCCGCGCCAACGCCTACGGCCAGATCCTCCTCGGGCTGGACCGGCCGGCCTCGGACGTTTCCCGTGGCGCCTCGGCCCACGACATCCTCGGCGTCGCCGCCATCATCGGCCTTCAGTCGATCGAATATTCCCAGCTGTATCCGGAAGCCGGCCGCGTGCTGCCCGGTGACGAATAACCCCCAGTCAGGAGCCGTTTCCGCCCTTTATCCGAGACGATGAACACCTCCACGCCACGCGTCTTCATTGCGGCAACCCGCCAGAACGACGGCAAGACCACCACCTCGCTCGGCCTGCTCGCCGCGCTCCAGAAAAGTTTCCCCCGCGTCGGCTACATCAAGCCCGTGGGCCAGCGCTTCGTGGAGATCGAGGAGAACAAAATCGACGAAGACACGGTGCTGATGGACCGGGTCTACCAGCTCAATTGCCCGTTGACGGCGATGAGCCCCATCGCCATCGAGCCGGACTTCACGCGGAAGTATCTCCAGGCCTCGAACAACGAGGCGCTCATCCGGAAAATCCAGAAAGCCTTCGACCGCGTCGCGTGGGAGAAGGATTTCGTCCTTTGCGAAGGTTCGGGCCACGCGGGCGTCGGTTCCGTCTTCGACCTCTCCAACGCCCAGGTCGCAAAGGTCTTGGGAGCCAAGGTCATCATCGTCAGCCAGGGCGGAATCGGGAAACCCATCGACGAAGTCTCGCTCAACCAGGCGCTCTTCAAACAGGAAGGCGTCGAGGTCATCGGCGTCATCCTGAACAAGGTCCTGCCCGACAAGATCGACTACATCACCGAGTTCGCCCGGCGCGGCCTCAAGCGAAAGGGTCTCGATCTGCTGGGCGTGCTGCCCTACCAGCCGTCTCTTTCCAGCCCGACCATCCAGCTTGTGCAAGAGGAGCTGTCGCCGGAAATGCTCCATCAAGGCGGCCCGGTCACCTCCATCATCCGCAGCATTGTCGTCGGCGCCATGTCGCCGAAGAACGCCACCAAACACTTCAAGGACGGCGCGCTTCTCATCACTCCCGGCGACCGCGACGACCTGATCATCGCCGCCGCCGCCTGGGCCAGCGAAAGCCACGGCGACAAGCTGTCCGGCCTTCTCCTCACCGGCGGCATCAAACCCAAGAACGGCGTCCTCGATCTCGTCCGCCGCATGCCCTTCCCCGTGCTGCTGGCGAAGGAGGAAACCTACCAGGTCGCCAGCCGCGTCCATGATCTCCCGGTCAAGACCCGCCCGAGCGACTCCGAGAAGATTTCGCTCATCAGGGACATCATCGCGAAGCACGTGGATGTGGACCGGATCGTGAAGGCGCTCTAAGTCGCCCGATCTCCTTGTTCTTAATCTTACTCCCTCTGATATCAGACTGGATGTGTTTCTCTAAAGCCTCGCCATCGAATAGGCTCAAACATGAAACGAGTCCCTCCAGGAACCTATTTTTGGATATTGATTGGCGTGATCGCGCTAAGCCTCACCGTTGGTTTTTTAATGGCCTTGTTCGACAAGGGCGACAGGTTCATTCGACTGCGCCATGGCGGAACGAATGATCACCCTTCAAGATGAATGGAAACTGATACCGAGAAAATTTCACTCATCCGGGACATCATCGCCACACACCTCAATATGGACCTCATCGTGAAGGCGCTCTAAACGAAGCCTCTTTCTCGCGCTCCTCCTCCTTCTCGTCCTCGAAGAGACGAAGTCGAGAACGAGGACGAGAACGAGCAGGAGAAAGAACCCCATTTCCCAAGCCATGCCCCTCCAATTTAATCCCCAGATCGCAAACCTCCCCGTCTACCAGGCCGGCCGGCCCATCGAGGAAGTCGCGCGCGAACTCGGCCTGCCCGCCGCCTCCATCATCAAGCTGGCCTCGAACGAGAATCCTCTCGGTCCGTCGCCCAAGGCACTCGCCGCGATGGAGCATGTGTTGAAGAACCTCCATCTCTACCCGGACGGAAACGCCTTCTACCTGAAGCAAAAGCTCGCCGGGAAGATCGGCGTCGAAACCGCCAATATTATCTTCGGCAACGGTTCCAACGAGATCATCGAGTTCGTCGGGCACGCCTTCATGGGGCCGGGCGTCGACGTCGTCGTCTCGCAGTATTGCTTCGCCGTCTATCCGATCGTCACCAGCCTCTTCGGTGCGAACCTGATCACGGTTCCGGCGAAGAACCTCGGCCACGACCTCAAGGCGATGGTGAAGGCTATAACGCCCCGGACGCGTGTGATGTTCGTGGCCAATCCGAACAACCCAACCGGCACGCTCGCGAGCCGTGCCGAGATCGTCGAGCTGGTGAACAGTGTTCCCGATCACGTCCTCCTCGTGATGGACGAGGCCTACATCGAGTTCCTCGACGACGCGGTGAACCTTGTCCCTTTGATCCGTGATGGGCAGATGAAGAACGTGATCCTGATGCGGACCTTCTCGAAAATCTTCGGCCTCGCCGGGCTTCGACTCGGTTACGGCATCGCTTCGCCCGAGATCATCAACGCTCTCGAGAAAATCCGGCAGCCCTTCAACATCAACTCCATCGCCCAGGCCGGAGCCATGGCCGCGCTGGACGACGCGGAACATTTCGCCGCCACCAAGGCGAACAACGCGGCCGGCGTGGAGTTCTTCGAATCGGCTTTCAAGGCCATGAAGCTGGAGTTCATCCCGAGCGCGGCGAACTTCGTCCTCATCCGCGTGGGCGACGGCGCCAAGGTCTTCGGAGAACTCCAGAAGCGCGGCGTCATCACGCGCCCGATGGCCGGATACCAACTGCCCGAATGGCTCCGCATCTCCGTCGGCTCGCCGGCCGAGAACGAACGGTGCCTGACGGCGTTGAAGGAAATTCTTGGCTGAATCTCAGCCCACTCCTGCCACCGCCCGGCAGATGAACGGCTCCGTCGTTCGGCCGGTGCGTTCGTAGAACTTCTCGGCAAGCCAGAGTTTGTAGCCGATGGCTTCCTTCGCCTTCACGAGGTGAAGAGTTGCGCCGCCGAAACCGCCGCCGGTCAGTCGGGCGCCGAGACAGCGCGAATCCATCTGAGCCAGCTCGACCATCGCATCCAGCTCCGGACAGCTGTTCCCCAGCAGGTCGCGCGAGCTGGCGTGGCTTTGGAACAGCAGTTGGCCGAACTCATCCGAAGCGCCTTCCTGAAGAGCCCGTGTGGCCCGGGCGACACGCACATTCTCGGCGATCACGTGTTCGGCCACGGCCGCCGCCCGGGGGCTGAGCCGCGCTTTCGCAGCGTCCAGCCGGCCCATGTCCGCCTTCCGTAAGACGCCGACCCCAAGAACGCCGGCGGCTTCCTCGCATGCAGCCCGGAGTTCGTTGTAGGCGCTGTCGGCCAGCGAGTGCTGGACGCCCGTCGGTGCCAGCATCAACACGGCTTCGGGTGGCAGCGGCACGGGTGTGACCGTGAGATGGAGGAAATCCAGTTCGAGCGCGCAGCCCTCGCGGCCCGACAGGATCGTCAGGGGATCCAGCAGACCGCAGTTCACACCGGCGAACTCGCGTTCCGCCTGCTGACAGAGCCGCGCGAACTCCAGCCGCTCCGTCGCGCTCGGCGGCGGCACCCGGCCGTTCCGGTCCTGCTTTGGCGCAGCGACGCCGCTCTGCAGCGAGAATGGAAACATCTGCCGGAAGGCCAGCAGAGTAGCCATCGTCAACGCAGCCGAACTGCTCAGTCCCGCACCCGCCGGAAGATCGGCCGCAACCGCGGCATTGAACCCCCGAGGCGGAATTCCGCGCCGTCCGAGACACGCAAGAACGCCCTTCACATAGCCCGTCCATGTCGACCCCGGGTCGTGGGTCGCGTCATCGGCCAGAAACGAAACCGCCCCGACGTATCGGTCGCTGACGATTTCCACACGGCCGTCCTGACGCGGTGAAACGGCCATCGCCAGGGATCTGTCGATCGGGGCGGCGAGCACGAGCCCGCCATTGTAGTCGGTGTGGTTGCCAAGGATCTCCACGCGGCCGGGTGCCACGACGACATGCACCGGCAGCGAGCCGAAATGGCTTCGAAAAAGTGCGCGGGCGGAATGGGCCGTCGAGACCATGGAGACGACTAAGACTCGATCACAGCTTGGCTACCGCGGCGTCACACTTGGCGGCGAGCGCGAAATCCTTCTCGGTCAATCCACCCGCGTCATGGGTCGTGAGCAGGAGGGAAACCTTGTTCCACCGGATGTCGATGTCGGGGTGGTGCGCCGCTTTCTCCGCCAGCTTGGCGACGGCGTTGACGAACTTCACGGCAACGACGAAGTCCTTGAACTGAAAAATCCGGACGATGGCGGAGCCTTTGCGCTTCCAAGTGGGAGCGGTCGCAAGTGCGGACTTGATCTGCGGAGCGGTCAGTTTGGGCATGGACAACCAATCGCACACCGAATGAAGCCTGTCATCCGTCTCAAGCTGGCCCGTCCGTTTACTAACGACGGGTCAAGTCAACGTCGGATCGGCCGCCGAATCGGCAGCGTTCGCGAGATGATCCAGATGCTGCTCAGGAGCGACCAGACCCACGCCGCCCCGAACAAGGTCGCGAAGATCTTCCACCATAGGATCACTTCGGGCGTGAATGGCGAGACATCGGGCTGATCGTAGACCTTGCGCATCATCCAGCCCAAGATGCCGAGGAACATGCCGAACGCGGAACCCATCAAGACCAACTGCGGGTAGCCGGTCCATCGCCGCGCATACCAGGTCCCGAGTCCCGGACAGGCGATCACATTCACGGCCAGGCACACCCAGGCCTCAATGCGGTTCAGTGGCTGTTTCGGGCGGAGCCGGAGCATGAGCTGCGTCTTCTGGAACGAGTCACCCATCACAGAAGCCCTCCGAGTTTGGCGGACAGCCACCATGCGAGCAGGGCGATGGGAAATCCGATGCAAAGGGTCAGCAGGCACCACGCGCGCGCCCAGAACGACGCCCGCTCCGCGCCTTCGCGGTCGCCGGCGCGCCAGCACCGACCGACGGCCAGCGAGAACCAAAGCGCGAAGAGGCCGGTGGGAAAGCAGCTCAGGAGGAACAACGAGGCCAGCACCGACGCCAGCAGATAACTCGGAGGAGGCCGGTCAAACTCCATCGGCGGGATCACCGGAATGCCATCAACCATGCGCAGCCCGGGCGGTGTTCCAAGAACCGGAGGCGGGCCGGCAGCTTCAGGGACGGGCGGCGGCGGTTCTTCGAGGGAACTGGGAAAGTCACCCACCGTCCGCCAACCGGTGTCGCCGAATTCCTTGGCCGGGGAGGCGAGGTCCAACCGGCGCTGCCGCACCCATCGTCGAAGGGTGGCGGCGTCGATCAGTTCATATTCGCGGAGATCGGGGCCGATGACGGTGAAATACATGGCTGGAACCGGACCGGAGTCCGCGGGTTCAACGCCCGCAAAGCTGCTTTAGTTTCGCGGCCGCACGCCCGGAGTCGATCACTTCCGCCGCGAGTTCCCATCCTTCCATCATGGAACGGGCCTTGCCCGCGACGAACAAAGCGGCCGCGGCATTCAAGAGGACGGCGTCGCGCTTGGGGCCGCGTTCTTCGCCGCCCAGAATTTGCCGGATAATCCCCGCGTTGGCCAGGCGATCGCCGCCCCGCAGATCCGCGAGGGACGCCGGCCGCAGCGGCAGCATCCCGAAGGTCTCGTCGGACAGGAGCAACGCGCGGTCGTGGTAGAACTCCGCAATGCGGTTGGCCCCGAGGATGGACAATTCGTCCAAAGACCGCGGCTGCCCGGCGTCGGTAACGGAACCACTGACCACCATCGCCCGGCGGACGCCCAGTTCCTGCAGCACCTCGGCGATGGGCTGACAAAGTTCCGGCCTCGAAACACCCATCAACTGGACGCTCGGCCGGACGGGATTCAATAGAGGCCCGAGAAAGTTGAAGATCGTCCGCTGGCCGCGCTCCGCGCAGAGCTTGCGCGCGGGAGCGATGTGCCGGAATGCGGGATGGAACTTGGGGGCGAAGAAGAAGGCGAAACCGTGATCAGCGAGCTGGGCGACCGCTTCCTCCGGCGCCAGGTCGATCCGGATTCCAAGCGCTTCCAGGACATCCGCACTGCCAGACTGGGAGGTCACGGCGCGGTTGCCGTGTTTTGCCACCACCACTCCAGCCGCCGCGCACAGGATGGCCACGGTCGTGGAGATGTTGAAGGTGTTCAGGTGGTCACCGCCGGTGCCGCAGACGTCGAGGATGTCGATTCCCCGCAGCGGCGCCGGCAATTCGGGCCGGATCGACAACCTGCCCAGTTCCCGGGCCAGACCGGCGATCTCGGCGGCGGATTCGCCCTTTTTGGCCAAGGCCGTGAGGAAATCAGCCTTCTCGTGGGCCGAGACCGATTCATCGACGAGCGCGGCCACAACAGGCCCAAAATCCCCGCTTATGAGGGACGCGCCGGTCTCAAGGCTCTGGATCAACGGGAGAAGCACGGCCCGACGTTAAAACCGAAAGCTGAAATCGGAACACCGAAATCCTCGGACAACCCCAATCCGGCAGCTGCAACAGCCCGAAAATAAACGCGTAACCATCCGGCGACCCGGCTGTCTTCTCCTGCATGGTGGCAATCGCCTCCTTGTCAGGTCAGTGGCCGGCTCCGACACTCGCGGAACCAGCCGCTCCGGCGGCATGCATGACCGAAGACGAACTGAACGTCGCCGAATGTCTCGATCGAGTCCGTAAGGGCGACGAATCGTCCGTCCGTGCGCTGATGCAGCATCTGCATCCGCTCGTGATGAAGATCGTCCGTTCTCACCGCCCCCGGCGCATGGAAGAGGAAGATCTGGCCCAGATGATCTATACCAAGGTGTTTACCCGCCTTGAACAGTATGAGGGGAAGGTTCCCTTCACGCACTGGGTGTCACGCGTCGCGGTGAACACCTGCCTGTCGGCGATCAAGGCCGAGGCCAGCCGGCCGGAATGGCGGTTCGCCGACCTCGGAGAAGAAGAACAGGTTGTGGTTGAAAACCTGGCGGCAACGACCGATGACCTAGATGCAGCCCATCAAGCCGGTTCATCGGAGCTGGTGACGAAATTGATGGAAACCTTGTCGCCTGAGGACCGTCTTGTATTGCAGGCGCTCCATCTGGAAGGCCGGTCGGTGGCCGAGATCCAGGAAATGACGGGGTGGAGTGGAGCCCTCGTGAAGGTGCGCGCCTTCCGGGCCCGACATAAATTGCGCAAAGCTTTAAAGAAACTGCTCGCCGAAAGGTCGCCATGAAGAACGAACAAGACCAACTCGACCGCCTCCTGCGGTCCGCCGCTGAAGCCCGCCGCAACGCTCCGGCGCACGATGACTCGACCGTTCCGTGGACCCTTGAGCAGCGCGTCCTGGCCAGCCTGCGCCGGGTGGCCCCGTCCGCCGAACCCGGCTGGCTCCTGCCCGTGATCCGGGGCGCATTCGCCAGCGCGTCCCTCATCGTCATGGCCAGCGCTGCGCTCTATTTCGCCCACCCCATGGGGCAGCAGGCCGATTCGGCTGCGCAGATCCCGGCGAATGAAATGGCCTTCGCCGACATTCCGGTGAGCCAGATGTTTGTCTCGACCCCATGAGCACGATCTCGAAAGCCAAGTTCATCTCCAGCCTCGCCGGCATGTTCGCCGTGGGCGCCCTCGCGGGCTCATTGGCGACGTCGGCCTTGGCGCCTTTGAGAACCGCCAATCCGAACGATTCACGCCGGTCCGAGCGGACCGGGCCGCCTCCGGACCACAAGGAGTGGTCTTTCGAGAAGTTCATGATGGGCAAACTCTGCAAGGACGTGGGCCTGACCCAATCCCAGTCGAACGCCATCAACCCGATGGTGATCCAGCTGGGCAAGGACGTGGAACTGGTCCGCGTGAACGGGATCAAGGAAACCGAACAGATCTTCCAGAAGTTCCACACCTCCGTCCTCGCCCTGGTCAACGAGGACCAAAAGCCGCTGCTCGAGAAGATGGAAAAGGGACGGCAGGATTGGGTCTCGAAGAACGGCGGAAAACGGAGTGGTCCCGGAGGCAAGCGTGGCGGCCCGGGTCCGGGCGATGGCCAACCAAACAAAGGTGGCGTCAAACCGCCCAAGAACCAGTGATCCGGTTCCCCAGTCAGCCACCGCAGTTCCCCATTGCCCTACTTCCCCTCCGCAGCCCAACGTGACCGCTCCATGAGCGGTTTTGCCACGGCTGAAATTCTTCCCACCCACACACCCACGCTCTTCCAGAGCGCCGTCGAGAAGGTTTCTGCCCTGCTTGTGGCCGGAGATGTCGCCGGCCTCCCCACCGAAACGGTTTACGGCCTCGCCGCGAACGCCCTCGACCCTACGGCCGTCGGCCGGATCTACGAAACCAAGGGGCGCCCGGCGCACAATCCCATCATCGTCCATGTCGCGGATGAAGCCATGGCCCGGAGTTGCGTGCGCGAGTGGCCCGAGCTCGCCAGCCGCCTCGCCGCCGCCTTCTGGCCGGGACCGCTCACACTGATTCTTCCGCGCTCAGCCAAGATCCCGGACATCGTCACCGCCGGCGGCGACACCGTCGGTATCCGCTGGCCCAGTCATCCGTTCATGCTCGCCGTAATGCGGCGAACTGGCCTGCCGCTGGCCGCGCCCAGTGCAAACCCTTCGAACCAAATTTCCCCGACCAACGCCCAGCACGTCGCCCGGCACCTGGGCGACAAACTCCGGTTGATCGTCGACGGCGGACAATGCCAAGTCGGCGTCGAATCTACGGTCGTCGATCTCACTTCGGTGCCTCCGCGAATTCTCCGGCCGGGAATGATCACTGCGGACGACCTCAAGCCCTTCGGCATCGTCGATGATTCGTCGACGAACAAGGCAACTACCAACTCCCTATCACTCAAGAGCCCGGGGCAGATGGCGAAGCACTATTCGCCCAAAGCGCGCTTGGTCCTGACCCATTGGAGAACCACCGACGAACTCGACCGGCTCATCGCGGGGACAGGTGTTCCGGCGGGCGGCGTCCATGTGATCGTCGTCCACGCGGTGCCGATGAACATTCCCGACCCGACACGCGTCGTGGTCGTGCCCGACGATCCAGAAGCCTACGCCCGAGCCCTCTACGCCGCGCTCCATCGCTGCGACGATCTCGGCGCGGAAGTCATCCTCGTGGAAACACCGCCCGACACCGCCGACTGGCGCGCCGTCCGCGACCGCCTGGCCCGCGCCGCTGCTCCGTAGGCCGCAGCAAGGGCGGCACCCTTCCTCGCAGCACAGATTGGCAATCTGCCGTATCGCCGAATGGCATTCGGCAGGGCTGACGAGCTGTCGTGACTTCTGCGGATTTCCAATCGGCGATCCAGCCGACCGCCAGCCGACGCTACGCCCCGGGCTGGACATTCGCGCCCGGCCGAGTGGGGCTTTGGACGGGACCATCGAAGCGAAGCCTTCCAGCCCGGGGGCGCTTCGCGTCCTTCGCGGAGATCCTACTTCGCCTTCACCCACGCGACGGCTCCATCCACATCGTGGAAAGCCCCGTCGAGCTGCGCTTCAAAAGCGGTTTTCAGCATCTCGCCCATCGCTTCGCCCGGCTTCCAGCCCAGCTCCAGCAGGTGGCGGCCTAGGAGAACTGGTTTCGGCGAAGAATCCTTCACCTGCAACTCGTGAGCGCGTTGCAGCAGCTCAACAACGCCTTCGGGGACAATCGCGGGCTTCGGGGGACGGCCCATGTGGTCGGCCGTCATCACGGTGCAGAGATCCGCGATGTTCTCAGGCTCCAGACGTCGAGCCAATCGGCGCACGGCGTGGCTGCTCCAGTTGGTGTGGCAGACCATGTGGTTTCGGATCAGCGGCGGCACACGGTCGCGCAGCACGTTGGGAAGACCGAGCCGGTTGAAGAATCTTTCTGCGATGGAAACGCCGACTTCCTCGTGTCCCGGGGAAACGATCCGGATGCGTCCATGTCGTTCGGCTTCATGCGTGACCTGCGGTTTGCCCACATCGTGGAGCAGCACGGCGAGCGACAGCACGATTCGCCCCGTTTCATGGGCTGTCTGCCATTCTTCCAAGCCGACCAACGCATCGAGACAATGGCCGGTGTGGATGAACACGTCGCCTTCCGGGTGCCACTCCGGATCCTGCGGTGTGCGCATCATGGCTTCGAGTTCCGGGTAGTTCTCGATCCAGCCCGACTCGGCGAGGAAGCGCAGACCGAGCGACGGCTTCACGCTGCGGCTGGCCCACTTGAACCACTCCTCGCGCAACCGTTCCGGCGGCAGTTCCGAGTGGGTGTGACGGATGCTCCGGCACAGCGCCAACGTCTCCGGCGCGCCGACCAGTCCGAAGCGCGAGGCGAACTGCATTCCGCGCAGCACACGCAACGGGTCTTCGGTGAACGCGTCGCTGGTGTGTCGGAGAATTCCCGCCGCGAGATCGCGCTGGCCGCCGAAGAAATCGAGCACCTCGCCCGAGCGCGGATCGAACATCAGCGCGTTGACCGTGTAGTCCCGGCGCGCGGCGGCATCCTTCGGTTCCAAGGAGGGATCCAGATCGATGCTGAAGCCTTTGTGGCCGGGAGCCGTCTTGGAATCGCGGCGGGCGATGGAGAAGTCGAACTGCTCGCGGTCCGGTCCGGACAGCTTGGCGACGCCGAAGCTTTTCCCGACGAGATCCACCCGGCCCCAGCGCTTCAATCCGGCGACCAGCTCCGGGTAGTCGACGCCGAAGACTTCGACGTCGAAGTCCTTCACCGGTTTGCCGAGCAGCGAATCGCGGACGCAGCCACCGACGAGAAACGCCCGCCGCAACGCAGGCGTGTCCTTGAGAACCTGGTCGAGGAACGGAGGAAGGGTCATCGGTGAAGATTTCTAGTTGGTTTGGCTCGCGCTGCGAGACAAGCCCGAGCCGCAGCGCGGCTCGGGCCACCTTCTGAACAGGCCGTTTCCGATGGTCACGGCCGTCATTTCTTCTTCTTGGCGTCGGGCGCCGCGGGACGGGTGGCAACCGCGTCGAACCGCTTCTTCAAGGTTTCCAGCTCGGCCTTCAGATCCTTGTTCGACTTCTGGAGTTCCAGCACTTCGGTGCGCAGACCGGTGACGGCTTCGGGAGCCTTCACACCCTGATCGAGTGCCTTGAGCGCAGCCTCGGCGGCCTTGCGGCGGGTTTCGTTCGGAGCGGCCACAGCCAATCCGGCCAAAACCGGACGAGCGCGGAGATCAATGAGTTCACCGAGGCCGGCGATCGCACCACGCGCCACGGGATCCTGGCGGTTGGAAGCATGCTTCAACAGCAGATCGCGCACGGGCGTCTTGTCGGTTTCGTTGCGGGCGAGGAATCCCAGTGCGGACAAAGCCTGCCCAAGGCTGCGGCCTTCGAGTTCGGCTTCACGCTTCAGGATCACTTCGTGGAGCGGCTTGATGAGCGAAGCGTCGTCGGCGGCGCGAAGTCCGGAGACGGCGGCATCGAAAAGGTGGTTGCGAAGGGACTTCGATTCCAGTTGGCGCAGCAGCTCCGTGCGCGTCTCAGCCTTCGGATGCTTGGGCAGATCGCGTAGGATGGCGTCGCGGATGTCGGGATTCTTCTCCTTGGCCAAAACGGCGGTGAGCGTTTCCAGCGCGGCCAGTTGGGTGAAGTTGCCGATGGCATCGACCACGCCCTTGCGGACCCGGGCGTCGGGCTGGTCGGTCGCGCCGCGCAAGACTTCCAATGCGTCGTCGGTTCCGATCTGAAGCAGCGCTTTGGCCACTTCAGCGCGGACGAACCATTGTTTGTCCGTCTTGAGCAGACCGGCGATTCGCTTCACCGCATCCGCCTGTTTGTCCTTGGCGATCTTCTCCACGGCGAGCACGCGGCCCATGTGGTCGACGGTGTCGGCAAGCTGCGTGTCGAGCAGGGCGCGCGAGGGGTTGAAGTCGACCTTGGCCAGCAGCGCGACCTCGGGATCGACGCGCACGCTCTTGGGTGCGGACGGAAACGCCACATGGAAATCCTGCGCGAGGTCGTCGAGCTGGAACACCTTGTCGACCGTGCCGAAGCCCCCCTTGAAGCGGACCGTCACGGGCACACGAAACTGGAGGATGTCATCGCTGATCTTCTGGGTCTGCCGGATGCCTATGCGCGCCAACCCGGTCTTCTCGTCCCAGGTGTAGTCGACCGAAAGCTCGGGATGGCCACCGTGGTAAAGCCATTGGTCGAAGAACTGGTCGAAGGATTTGCCGGTCAATTCCTCGAACACGGACAGGAGGTTTTCCGTGACCACTGGCTGGAACTGGTAGCGCTTCAGGTAGGATTGGATCGCCTGCCGGTAGAGGTCGGGGCCGAGTTCGCTGCGGAGCATGTGCAGGACCCAGGAACCCTTGTCGTAGCTGAGGTTGCTGAACTGGTCCATCGCGTCGGCGGCCGTCTTGCGGTAGACGATGGAGCGAGGATTCTGCGTGGCCGTCAGGCTCTTGGCCATGCGCCAGCGGTCGTAGAGGAACTGGTCGCGGCCGTAGAAGTGTTCCTGGAAAAGCGCGTCGTAGTAGGTGGCAAATCCTTCGTTCAGCCAGAGCGTCGACCAGTCCTTGCAGGTGACCACGTCACCGAACCACTGGTGCGCCAGCTCATGGGCCACGAGGCCGATGGAGCTGCGCAGATTTTCATACTCGGACGTGTGGAGCGTGCGGTCGGTCAACGTGGTGACAGAAGTGTTCTCCATGCCGCCCCATTGGAAATCGCGGACAACGATCTGGTAATACTTCTCCCACGGATACGGGAACCCGAGTTCCTTCTCGAAGAACGCGAGCATCTCCTTCGTGCCTTCGAGCGACTTCTTCGCGAGTGCGGCGTCGCCCGGAGGAACGATGAACGCGAGCGGCAGCTCCTTGTATTTGTCTTCCAGCACGGCGAACTGCCCGGCCACGAGCGAGACGAGATAGGCCGAATGCGGTTTCTCCTGCTTCCAACGGAAGGCCGTCAGGCCGGTCGCTGCGCTCTTCTCCTGCGACATCAGTTTACCGTTGGCGAAGACGGTCATGCCGTCGGGCACATGGCAGATGACCTCGGTGGTGAGCTTTTCGTTCGGGGCGTCGAGCACGGGAAACCAATGCCGGGCAAAGACGGTTTCCCCCTGCGAATACAGGTGGGTCTCACCCTCCTTGTAGCCGAGTTCCGGCGTGCGGAAGTATAGTCCCTCCGCCGGCGTGGCGGTGTAGACGATGGTGACCTTGTGCTCGACGCCGGGCGCGAGGGGCTTGTCGAAGGTCAGGATCACTTCGTCCGCCGTCGACTGGTAGCCCTTGAGCTTGGCCGACGAGACGACGGAGGAAACCTGGAGGTCGATGCCATTGAGCCGGAGCTCCTCCATCGGCTGGCCGATGGGTTTGAACGTCAGCGTGGCTTGGGCGGAAATGCTGCGCTGCTTGAAGTCGGGCGTGACGTCGATGATCAGGTGCAGCAGGTCCGCCCGGCGGTCCGGGGCGTAACGCCGGATACCCGAACCCGGTCCGGCCGGCGGCGCGGCATGCACGTGGCCATGGGCGCAGATGAAGTTCTCGGCGTAAAGCGGCAGCACGCCCAAGGCGGCGGTGGCGAGGATGAGGAGGAATCGTTTCATGCGGACGTTCCGGCGGTTGTAGCGGGCACCGCTCCCGACAGGAAGAGGGAATGCAGCCGCCGCCTTGCCCAACAGGCATCGGCTTTGGAATAGCCCGGAAGAATTCCAATGGAAGGAAACCGCGTTCGCAGCAACGCTGGCCGCGTCACAAATGAAACGTTCCTCCACCGTCTTGCTCGTCCTCTCCGGCGCGTTGCTTGCCGGATGCAGCCGCAATGAGCGGACGGATTCGGGCGTGCTCGATCCGGACGATACGAACACCTACACGAACAACACCTACCGCGCCTCGCACGGCTACTACCACGCGCCTTATCACGCCTGGTTCCCGATGCCCTTCGGCCATTTCATGCCCGGACGCGGCTACTACTCGGGCGGCAATTTCCAGCCCACTCCGCCCGCAGTTCCCGCCATGGCCGCGAGCAGTCCCTCGCAGGTTCCCAAGTCGCGTGTCACTTCATCGAGTTCGTCGACGACGTCGCGCGGCGGCTTCGGCTCCAACTGGCGGTCCAGCTCCTCCTGATGCAACGCCTCGTCATTCCAGCACGTCCCGACTGGCAATCCCGCGTCGAGCAGACCGGCCTCACCTACCACACGATCGACGGCGCAACCTATTGGGACGAATCCGCCTGCTACCGGTTTTCCGCCGAGCAGATCGACGGGCTGGAAGCGGCCGGAAACGACCTCCATGCGATGTGCCTCCACGCCGTCGAGCACGTCCTCGCCACGAAGCGCTTCTCCGACTTCGGCCTAACTTTTTCGGCCATCGACAGCGTCGTCGACTCGTGGAACCGCGAGGACTTCAGCCTCTACGGCCGCTTCGACCTCGCCTACGACGGCGTCAACCCGCCCAAGCTTCTCGAATACAATGCCGACACCCCGACGGCGCTCGTCGAGGCGGCGGTCACGCAGTGGTATTGGCTAAAGGACTTCGGCAAGGAACACGACCAGTTCAACAGCATCCACGAAAAGCTCATCGCGGCGTGGAAGGAATTCGGCACCGGCCACAACGCGCCGGTCTGGCTCGGCGGATTGAAGGACCACCTCGAAGACGCCCAGACGGTCCTCTACATCCAGGACACTTGCCATCAAGCCGGGCTGGAAACGAAATCGCTCTTCATCGAGGACGTCGGCTTCGACGCGATACGGAAAGCTTTCGTTGATCTGGAGGACACGGAGGTCGCCGCCTACTTCAAACTCTACCCGTGGGAATGGATGTGGGCCGACGAATTCGCCCAACAGCTCCCGGTCACCAAGACAAAGTTCATCGAACCCGCGTGGAAGATGCTTCTTTCGAACAAGGCGCTCCTGCCGATTCTCTGGGAACTCTTTCCCAGCCACACCAATCTCCTCCCGGCCTACGCCGACACGGCTGAAAACCGGCGGCGCTTTGCCGGCGAGTTCGTCCGCAAACCCAAGCTGTCCCGCGAAGGCGCGAACGTGTCGTTCCTTCAGGGCGACCATGTCGTCGAGGAGACCAAGGGCGACTACGGCGATGAAGGTTTCATCCTCCAGGAAGCCGCCAAGCTCCGCAGCTTCGACGGCAATCACCCGATCTGCGGCGTCTGGATCGTGAACCACGAAGCCTGCGGCCTCGGCATCCGCGAGGACCGGTCCCGTATCACCGGAAACGGCAGCCGGTTTATTCCCCACTTTTTCTGAACAACTCCGCCGCCCATTTACCGAAGAGACCCTCGACCCTCGCCCATTTTTCGCCAAGGAGGTGGAACCTTCCGCACAACGGTTGGCCGGGCCGGTCGCAGAACTCACGCGACCGGCCTACTTTTTCCGATGCTTTTCCCCACCGTTCCGAAGCCTAGCAACCCCATGAAAACCGAGAGCTCCAAACTCGCCCTTCTGACCGCACTCACCCTCGCCGCCGCCAGCGCATCCGCGGCGGACGGAACCGCCGCGACCACGTGGCATCCCAATTCCCTCCTGGATGCCGTCGGCTACGCGGCGCTGTTCGCCGGAATCGGTGTCGTCCTGATGATCGCCGGCTTCAAGGTCTTCGACAAAGCCGTCGCCCACGTGGATCTGGAGAAGGAGATCCAGAAGGGCAACGTGGCCGCCGCCGTCCTGGCCGGGGCCGTCATCATCGCTCTCGGCCTGATCATCGCCGCCGCGATTTCCGGATGACTCGACCACCAACCACTCGGTGGCAATGAAAACGGGCGTCCGAGTGCTCGGAAGCCCGTTCGAAAGAGAGGCCCGCTGCCGAAGGCCTACTTGAGGTTGTTCGGATTGAGGCCCACGAGATCCTTCGCCAGGAACAGGCCGTCCTTGCGGATGAGTTCACCGTCGAACCACACCTCGCCGCCGCCCCATTCGGGACGCTGGATGAGGACCATGTCCCAATGGACGGCCGACTTGTTGCCGTTGCCGACGTCCTCGTAGGCCTGGCCGGGCGTGTAGTGGAGCGAGCCTGCGATTTTTTCATCGAACAGGATGTCGCACATCGGGCTCTGGATGTGCGGATTGAACCCGAGGGAAAACTCGCCGATGTAGCGCGCGCCCGGATCGGTATCGAGGATCTCGTTGAGCTTCTTCTCGGCCCCGCCCGCGCAGGTGGCCTTGGTGATCTTGCCTTCCTTCAACTCGAGCCGGATGCCTTCGAACTTGGTGCCGGCGTAGAGCGTGGGGGTGTTGAACTGGATGACGCCGTTGGAGGACTTGAGCGTCGGGCAGCTGAAACATTCGCCGTCGGGGATGTTGCGGGAGCCCTCGCACTTCTTGGCTCCGATGCCCTTGATCGAGAAGGTCAGGTCGGTGCCTGGTCCCTTGAGGTGGACCTTGTCCGCCTTCTTCATGCGCTTCTCCAGCGGGTTCATCGCCTTCGACATCTTCGCGTAGTCCATCGTGCAGACGTCGAAGTAGAAATTCTCGAAGGCCTCGGTGCTCATGTTGGCCGCCTGCGCCATGCTGGGCGAGGGCCAGCGGAGGACGACCCACTTGGTCTTGTCGACGCGGTAATTGAGGAAGGGCCGCAGCGTCTTCGAATACATCTGCATCGTCTTCGACGGCACGTCGGACGACTCGGAGGCGTTGGCCGAGCCGCGGATCGCCACGTAGGCCTGGCTCTTCTTGATGCGGGCCATCTCGACGTCGCAGACGGTCTTGGCGTGCTTCTCGTCGCTGCCGATCATGACCTCGCGCATGACGCGGCTGTGCCGGGCCTCGACCAGCGGGATGCCGCCGACGGCGCGGGCTGCGCGCATGAGCTCGATGGTCATCGCGTCCGGCACGTCGATCATGTCGAGGAAGATGGTCTCCCCCTTCTTGAGTTCGGTGGAGTATTCGACGAGCAGCTTGGCCAACTTGGTGAGGCGGGGATCTGTCATAGGATTTGAGAAAAGCTATTCAGCAACGCGGGTTTGTCGAGCGGACGCTGCCGGGCAGGACTACTTCGCGGACTTCTCCGACTTCCGCAGCTTGTTCTCCCGCCGCTTGGTTTCCGCGCGGAGCAACGCCTCCGCAGAAACACCCGCCGCCTGCGCGGCCGCAGTGAGATCGAACAGCTGTTTGGCCAATTGGGCCTTGTTCAACTTGGCCTTCGACGGCTTCGGCAACAGGCCGGCCTTGCGGGCTTTCTTCACGAGCTTTTCCGCACGAAGCAACGCGGGGAGATGCTTGGGAATACCGTCGAGCGCGGAGGGCCGTTCGTGTTTTGTGCCCTGTTTCTCGGCGCGCTTGATGGTCTCCCAGTTGGCCAACACCTCGTCGACGCCCCCGGCCTTGAGGTTTCCGAAGACATGCGGGTGACGCCGGAGAAGCTTCTCGACCAGCGTGCGACAGACCTGATCGAAATCGAAGACGCTGCGTTCCTTGCCGAGTTGGGCGTGGAAGACAACCTGGAGCAGGAGATCGCCGAGCTCTTCGACCATCTCGTGGTCGTCGCCGGCTTCGATCGAATCGACCAACTCGTAGACCTCTTCGATGGCGTGCAACCGGAGGGTCATGTGGTCCTGCTCACGATCCCAAGGACAGCCTTCGGGAGCGCGGAGCTTGGCCATGAGCCAGACGAGCTGCTCGATGCCGTTTCCCTTGGGTGGGAGTTTGGCGCGGATGGGCGGTTGGTTGGGGGGGATCACAGGATGACCAGATTGTCCCGGTGGACGACCTCGGTCCGCGTGAGCTTTCCGCTGCGGAGCGCGGTCGAATCGAAGTGCGAGATGCCACGGGCGAACTCGGTGCCGTTCGGGTCGACGATCCGGATGATGTCGCCCGATCCGAACTCGCCTTCCACGCACGTGACTCCGGGCGGCAACAGGCTCTTGCCGTCTTCGCGCAGGGCGATCTTCGCGCCTTCATCGACGATGACGCTGCCCTTGGGATGATGGAAGAAGGCGATCCAGCGTTTCCGGCCCGTGAGCTTCTTCGACTCGGGCACAAACAACGTGCCCTCTTCCTTGCCGGCGAGAATGCGGTTGAGCGCGGTCTTCTTTCGTCCGGAAGCGATGACCAACGGGATGCCGGAACGGATGACGATCTTCGCGGCCTGCAGCTTGGAAGCCATGCCGCCCACGGCCGTCTCGCTCGTCGTGCCTCCGGCGAGTTTCTCCAACGCCGCGTCCATCTTCTCCACGACGTTGATCGTCTTGGCGGACGGTTTTCCGAAGTCTTCGATGAGGCCATCAACCGTCGTGAGAATGACGAGCAGGTCGGCCGGCAGGAGCGCGGCCACGAGGGCGGATAGCTTGTCGTTGTCGCCGAACTTGATCTCGGTGAAGGAAACAGCGTCGTTCTCGTTGATGATCGGAACGACCCCGTGGGTCAGCAACGTGACCAGAGTATTGCGGGCGTTGAGATGCCGGTCGTGATGCTCGAGGTCGTCATGGGTCAGCAGCACCTGCGCGACGGCCAGCTTGTGTTCCGCGAAAAGGGTTTCGTAGGTCGCCATCAACCGCGACTGGCCAACGGCCGCGCAGGCCTGGAGTTCGGCCAACTCCGTCGGGCGCTTGGCGTGGCCGAGAACACCCATGCCGGCTCCGACCGCGCCGGAAGAAACCAGGACAACCTCGCGACCCGCTTTGCGCTGGGCGGCCACCTGGGCGACCAGCTGTTTCATCTGGGCCAGATCGGGCTGTTTCTTGGCATCGGTCAGCACGCCAGTCCCCAGCTTCACGACAAGACGGCCGATGTTCTCCAGCACTTTGATTCGCACGTGGGAGTTCGTAACACGGGCCAAGCCCACGGCGGAAGCTTCAAGCGTGATTTTACCTTTGCCCGTCTGGTCGCAAGGCAAAGCGGGTCAACGGCGGGTTCTCAGTCTCGAGGGATTATCATTCTCCTGCTCGTCCTCGTTCTCCTTCTCGGCTTACCCCTTCGAGAAGGAGAACGAGAGCGAGAAAGAGGAGGACCAAGACCCAAGCACCGTCCCGGTTGCACTCCGTCCAAAGCCCGCTTTACCCTCCCCCCATGCGCGACAAGTCCCTCGACTTCCTCAAGACCCTCGTCAACACCCCGAGCCCCACCGCCTACGAGTCCCGCGGCCAGCGCGTCTGGCTCGACTACGTCGGCAAGCACGCCGACGAAACCTTCTCCGACGCCTACGGCAACTGCGTGGCCGTCCTGAACAAGGGCGGCGGTCCCCGCATCATGCTCGCCGGACACGCCGACGAGATCGCGATGACGATCAACTTCATCGACGACAAAGGCTTCATCTACGTGAAGAAGGTCGGCGGCATCGACGCCGCCATCACCAAGGCCCAGCGCGTCACCATCCACGCCAAGGGCGGCCCCGTTCGCGGCGTCGTCGGCAACGTCGCCCCCCATCTCTCCAAGGCGGACAACGACCGCAAGCTGCCCCAGATGCACGACCTCTTCATCGACATCGGCGTCGGCTCGAAGAAGGAGGCCGACAAGCTCGTGCGCGTCGGCGACATGATCACCCTCGTCGACGAGTTCGAGATGCTCCGGGGCGACCTCGCCATCGCCCGCGCCTTCGACAACCGCATCGGCACTTGGGCCGTGGCCGAAACCCTTCGCCTGCTAGCCGACGACAAGAAAAAGCTCAACGTCGAGATCTGCGCCGTCTCGAACATCATGGAGGAGACCGGCCTCTTCGGCGCACGCCAGATCGCCTACTCGCTCAAGCCGGACGTCGCCCTGGTTGTCGATGTGACCCACGCGACCGACTACCCGACCGTCAGTAAGATCATGCACGGCGACATCAAGGTCGGCCACGGACCCACGATCACCCACGGTGGCCCGAACCACCGCGAAGTCGTCGCCCGCCTCGAAGCCGTCGCCGCGAAGTCAAAGATCGCCCTCCAGCACGAGACCACCTCCGCCACCAGCGGCACCGACACCGACGTCATCTTCTGGACCCGCGGCGGCATCCCCAGCGCGCTCATCAGCCTGCCGAACCGCTACATGCACTCGCCCGTCGAGGTGGTCAGCCTGAAGGACCTCCAGCAGATTCCCGAGCTCATGGCCGCCTTCTGCCTCTCGGTGAAAGCCGGCGAGGAGTTCCGGGTGAAGATCTGAGACGGCGAACCTCCCAGATCGTCCTGAGTGTTGCTGGGTCCAAGGCGCTGCCAGCCTAATCCCCATCCGCGTCCTTCAACGGCGTGGCGAAGACGAAGGCGGCGCGGGTCGGGGCCGGCATGGGTTGGTCGGCTCCGCGGATGGAGCGCCAGATCATCTCGTTCAGCAGGAGATCGTCGGCGGCGTCTTCCTTGCTGAAGTCCATGGAACGCGCCTTGTCCGCGCCCCAGGCGGTGCGGCCGTTCTTCTCCGTCAGATCCACGGTCGCCGGACGGCCAACGTAGGGCGAGAGATCGGGCTTGGGTTGGAAGGAGCGGAACATCGGCAGAGCGGCCGCGTCGAACTGCGACATCGGTTTCAAGCCGAGGATCAGCTCCATTGTGCGCAGCATGCTGCTGGTGGAATACATCGTCGAATCGACGGAACGCCGTTTCACGTAGGGGCTGATGACATAGGCGATGGTGCGGTGCGCGTCGACATGGTCGGGCCCGTTCTGCGCGTCGTCCTCGACCACGAAGACCGCCGTCTGGCTCCAGAACTTCGACCTGCTCAAGGCCTCGATCACCATGCCGAAGGCGAGGTCGTTGTCCGCTAGATGCGCCCGGGGCGTGAGTTGTCCGACGGAGGCGCCGGACGTGTGGTCGTTCCCCAATCGGACCATCTGGAGCCGGGGCATGTCGCCCTCGGCTTCGAAACGTTTCAACTCGCCGATGAACCGGTCCGCCCGTTTCCTGTCCGGGTAGGCCATGTCGAAGCTGCGGTAGCCCGGATCGAAATGGCCTTCGAGCGCGGCGACCTTGGCCCTGGCCGGATCCTTCGCGGTCTTGCCGTTGGCGATCCATTCGCCGTAGCTGCGATAACTGACGCCCGCCTCGCGCGCCCGGTCCCACAGGTAACCACCGGCCGGCGCGGCGATGGGGAAATTGCCCTCGGCCGGATAGGGATACTTGCCGTGTTTGTTGTGGCCGTAGCTCATCGGCCAGAACTTCTCCACGAAGTCGGTCGCATACGCGCCCATCGTCCACTCGTGGCCGTCGGCGCTGACCTCGCTCTCGACGTAGAAGTTGTCCAGCAGCACAAACTCCTCGGCCAAGGCGTGGTGGTTCGGCGTGATGGCGCGGGGGAAAAGGCAGAGCTTCGGGTCGCCGTTACCCTGCGGCAGGTCTCCAAGGACCTGGTCGTAGGTGCGGTTCTCTTTGATGACGTAGACGACGTATTTGATCGGGCTGACGTCGCCGGCCTTCCGCGGAATCGGATGATCCTGAGGCAGCGAGGCGATGAGGGCCGCGTTCGTCGCCGGCAAACACTGGAAAGCCCGGGCCGTCCAATCCGAAAGCTGCCGATCGCGCGCCGAACGCTTCGGAAGATCGATGACCCCCAGGGTCCCGCGGAAGAGTCCGCCGATGTATTCGTCGAGCGTTCCGGCCGCTTTCTTCACGCCGGGCTGCGGGCCATGCGGATTGGCCTTCGAGATGATGCCCTTGCCGTTCGCCACGAGGAGCTTCGTCCCGTCGGGCGTGACCCGCACCGACGTCGGATACCACCCGACCGGAATGAAACCGAGCGACCGACTCTTGCCCGGCAACGAAACGTCGAGCACCGCGACCATGTTGTTGGCGGCGTTCGCGACGTAGAGCGTCTTTTCGTCCGGCGAAAGCGCGAGGCTGTTGGGCGTCGATCCCGGCGGCGAATCCGCATGGAAGCTGGCGAAGATCTGCTCCAACGCACGCCCCGTGTCGGTGTCGATGAGCGTGACCGTGTTGCGATTGGCGTTGGCCACGAAGAGCAGCTTGCCGCCACGCGATAGCAGCATCTCGTTCGGATGCTCCTCCGTGGGCCAATGCGCCACGACCTCGTTGCGCTTCAAGTCGATGACCGCGACTTCGGACCGCGCCCACAGGCTGACGTAGAGCCGCTGCCGGCGTTCATCCAGGCGGCAGCTGTATGGGAACGGATCCGCCAGACGCGTCGCCTCGGCTTCGGCTTCGGCGCGTTTCGTGATCGCGGCGAGATCGGGGTTCGACGGCGGGACCACGAGCGTCGCGCGGTTGGTCCGGCCCAAGGTGGTTTGGGCGGACACTTTTCCGGTATCGACGTCGACCTGCGAAATCTGATGGCCCCAGACATTCGCGACGAAGAGATGCTTGGCCGCCGCGTCCAGCGCCAGGCCGGCGGGAATGCCGCGTTCCTTCACATCGCGAAGAGGGATTGGCGGACGCGCGGCCAATTGTCCCTCCGTGAAATCAAAGCTGAAGATCGCCTCCTCCCCCGCCCCGCTGCTGAAGATACGGCGGCCGTCGGCGGAGAATTCGATGCCGTAGAATGCCTCCTTGAGCTTCGTCCGCGACGCGATCGCTTCGGTCGCCAAATCGACGACGACGATCTCATGCTGCCCATAGCCCGCGTGCAGCACGGCGGCCCACTTGCCCGTCGGATGCACGGCGATGTTGACCGGGAAGTCGCCCAGATCGATCTGGCGGCCGACCGGACGGAGGAACCACTGGTTCGGCAGTCGCACCGAACCGTCCTCACGCTGGCCGGGAAGATCGCGGCCATTGGCATCGATGCCCGATCCGGCGAATGGAGCGACAGGTTGGGAAGCACACGAGGCCAGCAGGACAAGGGCGGCCAGTGCGGGAATCGGAGTGAGCTTTGCCATAGGCGATGGCCTGTTATCCGCCCGAAGAACCCCCTGCGTAAAGACTCCGTTCTGGCGATACCAACAGCACGCGAACCGAACGGCACCGCGTCTCTCCGGTTCGAAAACCGGGAGAGACGGCGGTGCCCGAAGAACTACTTCTTCTTGCCGACGGCCGACTTGGCGGCGGTGGCCTGCTGCTTCTTCTTGTCCGCCGAACTGGCGGCGGCCTGCTTCTGGCCGGTCTTCTTCTGGTTATCTTTGGGGGATCTGTCGCCCATAACGGTTGGTATCTTTCTGCGGGTTCACCTTCCTGCGGAATGTTCGTTTCTCCGCCGGAGGCAACACAGTGGTTAACCGCCCGCTCAATGTAAACGCTGGACGGCAAATCCATCGTCCTCCCCCGGTCCGTTGACGCCCCCCCCCACCCGCCCCTAACTTCCGCGTCCGATGTTCCGGCTTGTCTCCAACTACTCACCCGCAGGCGACCAGCCCCAGGCCATTGCCCAACTGACCGAAGGCCTGGTGTCCGGCGTCAAACACCAGGTGCTTCTCGGCGTCACCGGTTCCGGCAAGACGTTCACGATGGCGAATGTCATCAGGAACGTGAACCGCCCCACGCTCGTCATCTCCCACAACAAGACGCTGGCGGCGCAGCTCTACGCCGAGTTCAAGAGCTTCTTCCCGGAGAACGCCGTCGAATACTTCGTCAGCTACTTCGACTACTACCAGCCGGAAGCCTACATCCCGCGCACCGACACCTTCATCGAGAAGGATTCCAGCGTGAACGAGGAGATCGAACGGATGCGCCTCTCGACCATGGCGTCGCTCTTCACCCGGCGCGACGTGGTCGTCATCGCCAGCGTCTCGTGCATCTACGGCATCGGCAGCCGGGACGACTACGAGCAGCTCATCATCCCCGTGCGCGTCGGCCAGGAGATCGGGCGCGACGCCTTCCTCTCGCGCCTCGTCGACCTGCAATACACCCGCAACGACATCGCCTTCGAACGCGGCCAGTTCCGCGTGCGCGGCGACACGGTGGAACTGCGTCCCGCCGCGACGGAGGACGGGCTGCGCTTCGAGTTCTTCGGCGACCAGATCGACCGCATCACACGCTTCGAACCGTTGACCGGCGACAAACTCGGCGAACTCGCGAGCGCGATGGTTTTCCCGGCGAAGCAGTTCGCCACCGTGGCCGACAAGATGAAGCGCGCCATCCTCTCCATCCGCGAGGAGCTGGGGAAACGCGTCTTCGAGTTCGAGAGCACCGGCCGTCTGCTGGAAGCGCAGCGCATCAAGATGCGGACGGAATACGACCTGGAGATGATGGAGGAACTCGGCTTCTGCTCGGGCGTCGAAAACTATTCCCGCCACATCACCGCGCGTCCGCCCAACGCCCGGCCGAACACGTTGATGGACTTCTTCGCCGACGACTTCCTCCTCGTGATCGACGAGTCGCACGTCACCGTGCCGCAGATCGGCGGCATGTTTGCCGGCGACCGTTCGCGGAAGACCACTCTGGTGGAACACGGCTTCCGTCTGCCCAGCGCGCTCGACAACCGCCCGCTAAACACCGAGGAGTTCAACGGCCACATCCACCAGGCCGTCTACGTCAGCGCCACACCCGCGCCCGAAGAGATGCAGCGCGCCGGCAAACACGTCGCCGAACAGATCGTCCGCCCCACCGGCCTCATCGACCCCGCGATCGTCATCAAGCCGCTGAAGGGCCAGATCGACGACCTGCTCCACGAATGCCGCGAGCGCGTGGACAAGAAGGAGCGTGTGCTCGTGACCGTCCTCACCAAACGCACGGCCGAGGAACTGACCGACTACCTGCGCGACCTCGGTGTCAACGTGCGCTACCTCCACAGCGAGATCGACGCCATCGAACGCGTCGAAATCCTCCGCGCGCTCCGCAAGGGCGAGTTCGACGTGCTCGTCGGCATCAACCTTCTCCGTGAAGGCCTCGACCTGCCGGAGGTTTCCCTCGTCGCCATCCTCGACGCCGACAAGGAGGGCTATCTCCGCAGCGCCACCAGCCTCATCCAGACCGCCGGCCGCGCCGCGCGCCATCTCCACGGCAAGGTCATTCTCTACGCCGACGTGATGACCCAGAGCATCCAGAAGCTGCTGGCCACGTCGGACTATCGGCGCAAGAAGCAGCTCGCCTACAACGCCGAGCACGGCATCACGCCCCGCAGCGTCATCCGCGCCGTGGAGGAAAGCCTCAGCACCCGCGCCCACGAGTTCGACAGCAAGGCGGTCATCAACGACGCCGGCGGCAACTTCGACCTCACGGAAACCATCCGCGAACTGGAGGGCGAAATGATCGAAGCCTCGAACAACCTCGAGTTCGAAAAAGCCGCCATGCTCCGTGACCAGATCAAGGAGCTGAAGAATCGGATGGGCGGCTCATCCGGCAGCGCAAGTGCAGCACCCGCCAAGGCGACGAGCTACGGCAAAGGCGGCCGGAAGAAGTTCGGGAAGAGGTGAGACAGGCCCATTGGGCCGACCTGTTAATAGCACCCGCATCATCTCGGCTCCCAAAGCTCCGTAGGAGCGGCCTACCAAGGTCGCTCCTACGGAGCTGAACCGAGTCTTGGTGGTCCCCTCTATAAACAGTTGGCTCCTACGGAGCCGACCCAAGCCCATCGCGATCCCCGGCACCATCACGGAAACAATCCCCTCATCTGCTTCGCGTCGCGGACGCGTTTGATGCCGAGCGTCAGGGCGGCGGCGCGCATGGAGATCTTCTCCTTGCGGCTGAGCTGGAGCGTCTGGTGGAACGAGCCCTCGAGGATGCGGAACAGTCTGTCCATCACCTCGGTCTCCGTCCAAAAGAAGCTCTGCAGATCCTGCACCCACTCGAAGTAGGAGACGATCACTCCGCCGGCGTTGCAGAGGATATCGGGAATCACGAAGACGTCGTCCCGCTGATCGAGGATCAAGTCGGCGTCGGGCGTGGTCGGGCCATTGGCGCCCTCGGCAAGGATGCGGCACTTGAGGCGCGAGGCGTTTTCGCCCGTGATCTGGCGTTCCAACGCCGCGGGCACCAATACGTCGCACGGCAGTTCGAGCAGTTGTTCGTTGGACACCAGTTCGCCTTCTCCGAAGCCTTCCAGCGACCGCGTCTTGGCGAGGTGTTCCTGGAGCTTGAACAGGTCGAGGCCTTTCGGGTTGTAGAGGCCGCCGGAGACGTCGCTGACGCCGGTGATCTTCACGCCGTATTTCGCCAGTGAGTAGGCCGTGATGGAACCGACGTTGCCGAAGCCCTGGATCACCGCCGTGCATTTGGCCGGGTCCATCTCGAGCGTGTCCATCGCGCGGTTGATGAGATACCCGACGCCGCGTCCGGTGCTCTCGCGACGCCCAAGCGAACCGCCGAGACCGACGGGTTTGCCGGTGACGACGCCGGGCACGGAATGGCCCGCGTGGACGGAATAGGTGTCCATCATCCAGGCCATCGTCTGTTCGTTCGTGCCCATGTCGGGCGCGGGAATGTCGATTTGCGGCCCGATGAACTGGACAAGTTCCTGGGTGAACCGCCGTGTGACCCGTTCCAGTTCTCCCTGGGAAAGTTTAAGGGGATCGCAGTTCACGCCGCCCTTGGCGCCGCCGTAGGGCAATCCGGCCAAAGCGCACTTCCAACTCATCCACATGGCCAACGCCGCCACTTCGCCGAGGCAGACGTCGGGATGGTAGCGCATGCCGCCCTTGGTCGGGCCGAGCGTGAGGTGGTGCTGCACGCGGTAGCCGGAGAAGACGGTGACGCTGCCGTCGTCGCGGCGAATCGGCACGGCGACCGTGAGCGAACGTTTGGGGAACTTCAGCCGTGCGCGTTCGTCCTGCGGGATCTGCAACCGATCCGCCACGATGTCGAACTGCCGGCAGGCCATGTCGAAGATGGGGTGCGAATAGATCTCCATATGGATGGGTGTGGATTGTTCTACCGCCAACCTACCCAGCCGAAGGAAAACGCCAACTTGTTCGAGCCAGGCCGGGAGACCGGGCCTAAAGGCTGTAGTCCCGGTCCCCTGACCGGGCGATTCACTGGTGACGGTAACCGCCAATCACTCGACCAAGCCGCGTGGATGCTCAGTAGATGACCACAAACCCTCCGTCCGCCCGCACCGTCGCCGTGGCGAAGGTCCATGCCGGAAGCCCGGTCCGGCGCTCGGCCGCCGACAGGGGTTTCCCGGCCGCATCGAACTCCTGCCACGCCACGTCGCCGCCGCGGTTCCAGCCGGTTCCTTCCATCCAGACGACCAGCACCCGGCCATCGCGGTTGACCGCCAGCGACGGATGCTTCTGCGGCGAACGCCCCGCAACGGTGACGTCGTGGATGACCGGATTCGTGGCGTTGAATTGGGCAAAACGAACTTTCCCTTGAGCTTCCCAAGCCGCCCAGCTTTGGCCGCGTTCCACTGTGATCGCCGCCGTGCTCATCGGACACGAACCCGTCCGCCACGGGTCGGTGAGGATCGTCTTCAGCGACGCATCGGGCGCTCCGCCTGCCAGCAGATTGATACCCCGATCCATTCCGCCAACCGCCGCGCGATAGACCACGGCGAGCCCGCCATCGGCGCCGATGGACGCCTTCAACCCGCAGCATCCGCACACGCCCGGATCGGCTCCGACAAGAGGCGCTTCGTTCGCGAAGGATTTCCCATCGTCGGAAGACTTCCGGACGAAGATCCGTCGCGTCGGTTCGCCAGCTTGGCCAGTCGGCGAACCATGCCAGACGACGTGGACATTGCCTGCGCCGTCCGCCGCCACCGAACCGCCTCCATCCAAGTGATCCGTCGAGACGATAATGTCGCGCTCCGGCTCGAAGCTCCGGCCGTCCGTAGACGAACGCGTGTAGAAGAGCGGGCTGCCCTCGTGGCCGCTGGCGTCGGTCGTGCCGTTCCAAACGACATGCAGGCGCCCGTCCCGACCGAGCGCCGCTTGGACACCGCGCACCGTTCCCATGGCGATGGCGCCGCCGGGACGTTGGTTCACGCGGAGGGCGACGGACCAGTTGGTCGAACCCGCCTTCAGCTGCCGATAGACGACGTCCGACGCCTTGGGATCGCCTGTGAGATGGAACACATGGACATCGCCCGAGGCGTCCGTCAGCGCCTGCGGTTGGAGCGCGCCTGCGGGCAAGCGGACGACGGAGATGTCCGGCTTCGACGGGTTCAGCCGTGCGTTTACTTCCTGCAACGCCGCCAACTGGTAGCTCCGGCTGTTCGACGGAGTGACGCTCCAATCCGCCTGTTGCCCGACGAAGTCGTAAACCCACAGCGCGGCGAAGGTCACACCGGCCTTCTCCAGCGATTCCAACCGTCGGGCAAAGGCCGCCTTGGTCGTGTCATCGCCCGGACCGGAAACGCCAAACTCTCCGACGAACAGGGGCTTCTTCAACCGTGTCGCCAAGTCCATCGCCGCAGAAAGCCGGGTGAAGTCCGAGTCCTCATAGCCGCGCACGGTCAGGCAGTTGATGGGATCGGGATTGTCACCGGCGAGCATCGTCGCGAACTGCTCGGACGAATCCTTCTGCCAACTCTTCTCCGTCATCTGGTGCCACGCGGAAACGCGGGGAAAGGCGTTGCCGGAAAGGATCAGCCGATGCGGATCATGCCGCCGGACTTCACGACCGAACTCGACCAGCGCGGTGCGGAAAGCCGCGTGCGTCAAGTCGTCGACCTGCGAGCGCGTTGCCGGAGTTCCAAGAGAGGGCACCACGGGTGGGCGATGTTCGGCGGCGTTGGGCAGATCGGCAGGGAGGTTGAATTCATTGCCCAATTCCCAGGCCCAGATCGCGAACGAGCCCCGGTAGCGTGTGACCACGTTGCTCACGTAGCTGCGCATGAACGCGTGCGTCCTGCTGGCAGGATTGCCCCACTCGCCGACCGGTTCACCGACCATGTCCGGCACGGTGGCGTGGAACCAGAAGAGCGACGGGATCAGCCCGACGCCGTGTTGCTCCGCCGATTTCACGACACCGTCCAAACGCCGGAAGAACTCGGCTTGGTTCGTGAGATAGAGGCGCTGTTCGTTGGGCCAATAGCCGCACGCCGCCAATCGGGCGAAGGGGATTTTCCGCTTGGCCAACCCGGCGAATC
>CANJSG010000022.1 GCA_947476875.1 Verrucomicrobiota bacterium
CACAGTGTGGCGCTGAAACGCGACGGCACTGTCGCCGCATGGGGATTAAATGGTGATGTCGATACGAACATCCCCTTGGGATTGAGCAACATGGTGGCCCTTGCCGGGGGATATGCTCACAGTCTGGCCCTGAAGAGCGATGGGACGGTCGTCGCTTGGGGTGGCAATGACTATGGCCAAACGAATATCCCCGTGGGGTTGAGCAACGTTGTGGCCATTGCCGCAGGAGACTATCACAGTCTGGCGCTGAGGAATGATGGAACCGTGGCTGCGTGGGGAAATGATGCCGGTGGCCAATCAACTGTCCCCTCGGGCTTGAACAGCGTGGTCGCTATTGGCGGGGGGAATGAGCACAGCCTGGCTCTGAGGAGCGACGGCACGGTCGTCGCATGGGGCGGGAACTACTATCGCCAAACGACCATTCCAGCGGGGTTGGCCAACATGCCAGTGACCGTGAGCGGCAATGTGGACAGCGACACTCCTGGCACCTACACCCTCACTTACGCCAGCAGCAATTCATTGGGTGGTGTTGCGACGCCGATGACCCGCACGGTGGTCGTCGGGCGCCCCCCGCCCACCGTAGTGACCCTGGCGGCCGGCGGTCAGAGCAACACGGTCGCGAACCTCAACGGCACGTTTAACCCCAACGGTGCGGAGACAACCGCGTGGTTCGAGTGGGGGCTGTATCCGTTGAACAACACCAATTTCACGGTGCCTGTGGGTGTGGGAAGCGGTTCGGTCTTTGTGGAGTTAACCGCTCCCCTTTCCGGTCTCGCACCCGGGGTCAACTATCACGTCCGGATGGTGGCTTCCAATGAGTTCGGGGTGGTGCGCGGGTTGGATGTGACGTTCGGTTCGCCCGCGCTCGTGCTCAATGGCGCGGCCAATCTTGCCAGTGGATACCAAATTGCTTTCACCGATCCGGGCGCGACCGCCACGGTCGCACCTCTGGCCGTTGCCGGGGGTTATTTACACAGTATGGCCCTGAAAAGTGATGGGATGATCACAGCGTGGGGAGACAATAGCGGTGGCCAAACGAATGTCCCGGCGACTTTGAATAGTGTGGTGGCCATTGCCGGCGGTTATCTACAAAGTATGGCGCTGAAGAGTGACGGGACAGTCGTAGTGTGGGTAAACAATTCCTCCGGCTTAACTACCTTCCCGACTGGCTTGATCAACGTGGTGGCCATTGCGGCGGGATCTTATCATTGTCTGGCGTTGAAGAGTGATGGGACGGTCATAGCGTGGGGATCCAATAGCTATGGCCAAAAGACCATTCCCGTGGGATTGCGCAACGTGGTGGCCGTTGCCGGGGGAGGCCTTTACAGTCTGGCTCTCCGGCGCGACGGGACAGTCGTCGCATGGGGGCGCAATGACTATGGCCAAACAAACATTCCCGTGGGGTTGAGCAACGTGGTGGCCATAGCTGGGGGAGAGTATTACGGCTTGGCGCTGAAAAGCGATGGGATGGTGGTCGCGTGGGGACGGAGTCCTCGTGGCTTAACGACCGTCCCTGCGGGCTTGAGCAACGTGGTGGCGATTGCCGCTGGATGCTATCACAGTATGGCGTTGAAGCGCGACGGGACAGTAGCCGCATGGGGTTGGAATGATGATGGCCAAACGACCGTCCCCGTGGGGTTGGGCAACGTGGTGGCTATTGCCGGGGGAGGAGGCCACAGTCTGGCTCTGAAGAGTGATGGGACGATCGCCGCATGGGGAGACGGTTCCTCTGGTCAAACGACCATCCCCGCGGGGTTGAGAAACGTGCGAGTGACCGTGGGCGGCAGCGTGGATGTCAATGCTCCCGGCACCTACATGCTCACCTATACCAGCACCAACGTTTTGGGTGGCGTGGCCGCACCGGTCACCCGCACGGTGGACGTCGGGCCTCCGCCCACTCCGCCGCTGCTCACGAGCATGACGCGGCTGGGCAACGGCACCTTCCAATTCAGTTTCACCAACACGCCCGGCATGAGCTTCACCCTCTTTGCCAGCACCAACGTGGCGTTGCCGTTCAGCTCGTGGTCCAATCTCGGTCCGGCGGTGGAAGGTCCGGCCGGCCAGTATCAATTCACCGACCCCACGGCCACCAACAGCCCGCAACGCTTCTACGGCGTGCGTTCGCCTTGAGCTTCGCGCCGAGGATTGATCGCACCTTCATTTGTATCCCGCGTCTCATCTTCGTCCCTCTCCTCGGCGTCGCCCGCCGAGATCATCACGACGAACTCGCCCTTGAGGGAGCGGCCTTTGAGCTTGGCCTGGAGTTCGGCGGGGGTGCCCCGGAGGTATTCCTCGAACTTTTTGGTGAGTTCGCGCGCGAGGACGATGCGGTGGGTGGGATACACTTCGGCGAGTTCGCCCAGCAGCTTCTCGATGCGGTAAGGGGATTCGTAGAGGACGGCGGTGCCGGGAATGGCGCGGAGGCTTTCGAGGCGTTTGCGGCGCTGGCCGGACTTGTGCGGGAGAAATCCGATGAAGTGGAACTCGTCGGTCGGGAGTCCGCTGGCGGTGAGTCCGGCTACAAGGGCGCAGGCTCCGGGAACGGCCTCGACCTTGAACCCGGCGTCGATGGCGGCGCGGACGACGCGTTCGCCCGGATCGCTGATGCCGGGTGATCCGGCGTCGCTGACGAGGGCGACCTTCTCGCCGCGCGCGAGGCGTTGGAGGATCTCGGCGGTGCGGGTGGCTTCGTTGAACTTGTGGTAGCTGATCAGCGGACGGTGCAGGCCGAAGTGGGTGAGAAGCTGGCCGGTGTGGCGGGTGTCTTCGGCGGCCACGACGTCGCATTCCTTCAAGACGCGCAGAGCCCGCAGCGTGATGTCCTCGAGATTCCCGATGGGCGTGGCGACGAGATACAGGGTCGACGGCTGGAGCGGCGGGAGCTGAGTTGGCGGGGCGGTTGCGGAATCCACGAAGGGACGTTGGCGAGAGGAGGGAGGGGCGTCGAGTCTGGGAGCGAATGGATATCCCCCAGGGGCGCGAAGCAGGAAGAGGGCTTTGTCCACGAAGGACTGGAAGAGCACCAAGGACAGAGGGGTGAAGGAGGGAGCCGCGTTCGGCATTTTGCATTGGTCATTTGGCATTCCCAAAAATCCCCCTTGCGCCGGAGGCCTTCCGTTCTCGAAATACGGGTGTTCACCCGACACACCGACTATGAAACGCCGCGCCTTCATCCTGTCCGCCACGATTCTCAGCTTTTCCTTGAGCGCCTTTGCTCAGGCCAAGAAGTCCTACTCCATCGGGCTGGTCGCGAAATCGCAGGGCAATCCCGTCTTCCAGGCCGCGCGCGTCGGGGCCATGGACGCCGCCAAGGAACTCGGCGCGAAGCACGGCATCGCCATCAAGATCGACTGGCGCACGCCCAACGAGGAGGACGCCCAGAAGCAGGCCGACGCCATCGAGCAGCTCGTCCTCGCCGGCGCGGACGGCATCGCCGTGAGCTGTTCCGATGCGAACAAACTCACCGACGCCATCAACCGCGCCGTGGCCAGCGGCATTCCTGTCGCCACGTTTGATTCCGATGCGCCGGCGTCGAAGCGCTTCGTCACCTATGGCGTCGACGACATCCAATGCGGGGAACAGGTCATGGAAGAACTGGCGAAGGTGATGAAGGGCAAGGGCGTCGTCGCCATCCTGGCCGGAAACCAGAACGCGCCGAATCTCCAGAAGCGTTCCCAAGGCGTCCGCAATGCGGCGAAGAAGTATCCCGGCATCACCATCCGCGACACCTACTACCACAAGGAGACCCCGCAGGACGCGGCCGCGCGGGTTGAGCAGGTCATGCAGTCCAATCCGGACATCACCGGTTGGGCGATGATCGGCGGTTGGCCGCTCTTCACGGACAACGCCCTCAAGTGGTCGCCCGGCAGCGTCAAGGTCGTGAGCGTCGATGCCTTGCCGGCGCAGCTTGGCTACCTCAAGAGCGGCCATGTCCAGATCCTCCTCGCCCAGCAGGTCTACGAATGGGGCTACAAGTCGACCGAACACCTCATCAACAAGCTCCACTTGAAAAAGAATCCTGCCGCCGTGAAGGACGTGAGCCCGTTGGTGCCGGTCACGAAGGAGAACGTGGATGCCTTCGGCAAGAACTGGGACAAGTGGCTGCCGAAGTGATCGGTCGGTTCTGAAGCGCCAGATCGGTCACAGGAATGTTTCTTGGACTTGGGTTAAGTGCTTCGTCTACTCCGCTCATGCGTCGCCTCTCGCACTTGCTTGCCGCCATGTCCCTGACCTTCGCCGCTTCGGCCGTTGAAATCGTCGCCCATCGCGGCGCTTCCCACGACGCGCCGGAGAACACGCTTTCGGCGATGAAGCTGGCGTGGGTGCAGAAGGCCGACGGGATCGAGACCGACCTGCATTTGTCGAAGGACGGGAAAATCGTCATCAGCCACGACTTCGACTTCAAACGGGTCGGCGGTTCGACGAACAAGATCGTGGCGATGACCTGGGATGAGCTGAAGGGCATCGACGTCGGCGCGTGGAAGGATCCGAAGTATGCCGGCGAAAAAGTCCCGACGTTCGATTCCTTCCTCGCCACCTTGGAGAAGGGCAAACGCATCTTCATCGAGATCAAGGTCGGGCCGGAGATTTTTCCCGAGCTGGCCCGGGTGATCGCGGCCTCCGGCAAGACGCCCGAGCAGATGCCGATCATCTGCTTTGGCTACGAGACGTCCGTCGCGGCCAAGAAGCAGTTTTCCAAGCACGACGTCTATTGGCTCTACAGCTGGGCCAAGGACAAGAAGACGGGCGAGTTTCCCAAGATCGGCGACCTGATCGCCAAAGCGAAGGCGGGCAGGCTCGACGGCTTGGATCTGCATCAGGGATTCCCGGTCGACAAGGCTTTCGTGATGCAGGTGAAGGACGCCGGCCTCAAGCTCTTCGTTTGGACGGTGGATGATCCGGCTATGGCCAAGAAGTGGGCCGATGCGGGCGTCGACGGCATCACCACCAACCGTCCACAGTGGCTGCGCGAGCAGTTGGCGAGGTAGATCGGGTCGCGCTGCGACTGGCCTACCGGTTGTCGTGCGGCTGGAAAACGGGGCCGGTTCCTCCACTTTACTTCCAGTCTCGGCTCCTCATGCTTCCTCCATGAAAAAGCGGATCATGGCAGCGCTTCTCGTGGTTTTCATTTTCGTGCAGCCCTTTGTCGCGGATGCGTCCGATGCTGCCGCGCCCGCTTCCAAGTCTTCCAAAAACCAGAGACCCGAGTGGGAGCAATTGGCCCAGACGGTCTCGATGATCACCGGAGTGGCCATCTCGCCGTTGCTCGGTGTGGGTGCCGTCGGCGCTTGGAAATACGTCGCGTCGTCCAAGGAGGAGAAGGCCAACCTGCCATGGTATGCCAAGCCGATGTTCTTCCTGCCCGCTCTCCTGATCGTCGGACTGGTGTTTGCGAAAGACGTGATGGGTCCGGCCGTCCCCACTGCGCTCAAGAAGCCCATCGACGTGGCGGAAACGCTGGAGAATAAGCTGAGCGGCCTGGTCGCGGCGGGCGCGTTCGTTCCGTTGGCGGCGAGTGTCTTCGGGAGCGATCTCTTCGGCAGTGCGTCGCTAAGTGACGCCGGGTTTGCCGCCATCGACGGGCCGCGCATCCTGAACTACCTGCTCGTGCCGTTCGCGATGATCGCCTTTGTCTTTGTGTTCCTGCTGGGCCACGCGATCAATGTCCTCATCCTTGTCAGTCCTTTCGCCACGGTGGACGCGGCTTTGAAGGGCATCCGTCTTGCGCTGCTCGGCAGCGTGGTGGGAACTTCGTTTGCCAGCCCGACGATCGGCCTGATCTGGGCGTCGGTCATCATCCTGTTCGCGTGGTTCCTCTCGGGGTGGACCTTCCGTCTCGCGCACTTCGGCACGGTCTTCCTGTGGGACTTCTTCACGGGCCGCAAGGGACGTTTCCAGCCCGATACGCAGGCCAATAAGATGTTCCTTGCCCGTGAGATCGACGACGTGCCGGTCCGCACCTACGGCAAGCTGGAGAAACGCAATGAGGGCGGCTTCGTGTTCACCTACAAGCCGTGGCTGGTCATGGCCCCCAAAAAACTCGAACTGCCGAAGGCGGACTATGCGGTGGGCAAGGGACTGGTGCTCTCGGAACTGGTGCAGGTCGAAGGGGACGACGTCCGTTCGATCATGTCGCTGCCTCCGCGTTACCGGAGCCATGAAGAGGACTTGGCCCAGGTCTACGGACTTCGGGTTGAACCGATCGGCTTACGGGCCATGTGGCGTTGGTTGAAAGGCGTCTTCGGGTTCAAGGGCAGTTCCATGCCGGCGGCGTGAGCTTTTGACGCGAAAGAACACAGAGTTCACAAAAGAGAAATAGACGGCTATTTCTCAACCATGACTTCCCACTCGGACATCTTCGTTCTTTGCGACCGGGTTCGACAGACTTCCTACGACCTCCACGTCTATCACGGCAACGGGCACTTGGAGAAGGTGTATGAGAATGCCCTCGTCCATCGTTTGCGAAAACAGGGGCTCGAAGTGGAACAGCAGAAACCGCTCAAGGTCTTCGATGAGGACGGCACCCTGCTTGGTGAATACTTCGCCGATCTTTTTGTTGATGGACGGCTGATCATCGAACTCAAGGCCTGTCGTGCCCTCGCTGATGAGCACACCGCCCAGATTCTTGGCTACCTCAAGTCCTCGCGGGTCGAGCACCGCCTTTTGATCAATTTCGGGTCTCAAAAGTTTCAGATCCAGAAATTCATCCTTAGCCAGCCGGGCAGTCATTCCGCGGCTGGATCAATCCTGTCGGCGCTCTTTGCGTTCCTAGCGTTCTTTCGCGGCTAACCCATGTCCTTCCTCTCTTTCCGCTCCGTCTCCAAGGCGTTTCCCGGCGTGCAGGCGCTGGACGCGGTGTCGTTCGACGTGGAGTGCGGCAGTTGCCACGCGCTCATGGGCGAAAACGGCGCGGGCAAAAGCACGCTCGGCAAGATCCTGTCCGGAGTCTATGTGGCCGATGCCGGCGAGATCCTACTGGAAGGTCAACGCATCGAAGCAAAGGATCCATTGGCCGCCCGCCATCTTGGAATCGCCATCGTGCACCAAGAACTGGCCTTCTGCCCGAACCTGACCGTGGCGGAGAACCTTTGCCTGGGAGATCTTCCCAACACCGCCGGCTGGCTTGATCGCGGTCTGATGCGGGAACGCGCCCGCAAGATGCTCTCCGAAATCGAGGCGGACATCGATGTCGACCGGCCGATCGGCGAACTGACCACCGGCCAGGAGCAGCTCGTCCAGATCGCCGCGGCGTTGGGCACGAAGGCCCGGATCATCGTGATGGACGAACCGACCAGTTCGTTGTCCGTGGCCGAGAGCGAGCACCTGTTCAAGCTGCTCGGGCAATTGAAACAGCGCGGTCTCACGGTGCTCTACGTGTCCCACCGCATGGAGGAAATCTTCCGGCTGTGCGACACGATCACCGTCTTCCGCGACGGCAGACATGTGTCGACCGAAGCCGCCTCCGCGACAAACCCGGAACGCGTCATCCACCAGATGGTCGGCCGCGACGTGGTGTCGGTCTTGCCGAAACATCTTGATCGGCCTTTGGGAGAGGAACGGTTGCGCGTGGAGAACCTGACGTCGCCGGGAAAGTTCTCCGACATCTCGTTCACGCTTCGCGCGGGTGAAGTCCTGGGGTTCGCCGGGCTAGTCGGGGCCGGTCGCAGCGAAGTCGCGCAGGCGATCTTCGGGCTGGATCCCAACGCGACGGGCCGCATCCAAGTGAAGGGCAGGGCGCTTCCCGTGGGAGATGTGCAGGCCGCGCTCGCGGCCGGAATCGGGCTCCTGCCGGAGGACCGCAAACGGCTCGGGCTCGTGCTGTCGATGAACTGCCGTGAAAACACTTCCTTGGCGTCGTTGAGCCGTCTGGCGACGGCTGGCTTCGTCCGGATGGGTGAAGAACGGTCGATGGCCCAGCGCTACGCCGATCGGCTCCGCGTGAAGGCGCCTTCGACCGAATCGCTCATCTCCGGACTCAGCGGTGGCAATCAGCAAAAAGTCGCACTGGCGAAATGGCTGGCCCGCGAATGCGACATCCTCATCGTCGATGAACCGACGCGCGGCGTGGATGTTGGGGCCAAGGCGGAGATCCACGGCCTGCTCGACGAACTCGCCTGCCAAGGCCTCGCGATTCTCGTCATCTCCTCCGAGCTTCCCGAGGTCATGAACCTCAGCCGCCGCATCATCGTCCTCCGCCAAGGCCGGATCAGCGGCGAACTGGCTCGCGAACAGTTCTCCCAGCCCGCGCTGATGCGGCTTATGGCGGGGATGGAAGCGCAGCTCTAGTGCCTTAAGGACTGGTTCTGCTTACGAGAAGAATTGATTCCCTAACGAGGCCGGCGAAGGGTGTGGAGACTGCCAAAACTACGGCTACCGCCTTGATCCTGTCTTTCAGGCCAACTTGGTGGCGCCGGCCGAAAATCCATGCGAATCGCAGAAGGCAGAAGCCCGTTACGCCTCCATAAATCCAACCGACAGCTAGGAGATACCGAAGGCGTCCTTGTTCCCCGGAGAACGCATCGGGAAAAAACTCCCAGATTGATCTGATGACTCCGGTCAATCCGCCCTCGGGAAAGCCCGACTCATAGTAGTCCCTCCAGAACAACCATGTGAATGTCAGAAGCGTGGCCATGACTGCGGTCGAGCCGACTGCTTTTACTGTTCCGGTTGACATTGAGCCGGCGAAAAAACTCAAGGCCCAGGCAGCGGAAACGCCTGTGAAAAGAAACGATGGATTCAAGTTCTGGCCTCCCGACAAGGCTTCAAGTGACAGGGGCAACGCTGCGCCCAAGGCCGACGCCAGAACCCAGCTCGTGACTCCCTTGATGGTGAATACCGTCAGCCAAGACCGTGGAATCATCAACGCTGGCTGCAGCGAGTGGAGTGATCGTTCTTCGCCGAAGGAAGTGCATCCGATTAGCAGTGGAACGATACCGATCAACAATACGCCTCCCGCTTAATACGTCTCGGTGCCTCCTTCGGGGAAAAGTCCGCGGCAAGCATACGTAACCAGCGAGAAAGCAATGCAGGCCATAGCGACGAAGATCGCCGGTTTTTGAAGCCGCAGCTCTTTGAAGATCAGGTTCAACAGGGGACGTCTCCGATGCGAACCACCTCCCTCGCGGGCCAGTGACCAGTTGTGGATCCCGCTTTCGGCAGTCATCCGGCCCCGGATTTCTCCGTGCATCCACGAGCGGTAGTGAAAAGCGCAAAGGAAGATGACCAATGCCGAGCTTATCAGCCCGCGGATGGTTTCGCCTGATTGGTGAGCTATCGTGCCCGGGATTTGGTGGGCTAGTCTTGTCCATAGCGCCGGCTCGGCGATTCCGAACCAAACAAGGGAAGTCAATGCCCCCACGGCTGCTCCGGCGATCATGCTCCTGAGCTTCCAGGTGAACAGAGAGACGCTCGAACATGCAAAGGCCGGCCAGAGGACAATAGGATCGAATTCTTTTTCGGACGTTGGAACGGATGGACCCTCCGACCGCATTGAGACGTTGAGCAGCGCAAGAAGCGGAAGCACTGCGACCACCTGCGCGATCAGCTTGGTTGCCCAGATGCGCCGGCGGCTGACCGGGATTGTCAGCTGCAGATCCAAGGTTTGGTGCTCCAATTCCTTGCCGTAGCCGAGGGATGAAACGCCGACGATGCCCATGAGGAGCAGGGCAACCAGATTCGATCCTTTGAAACCTCCGAATCCTAGTTGGTAGGCCACGCACACCAGCCCAAGCACGCCGAGGCTGATCGGGAGAACCAGTCGCAGCTCCTTCTTCAATAAAGCGTTCATTGGCGGTCCTTCTTGGTCGAAAGCACGGCGGTGAACGTCTCTTCAAGGCTGAGCGATTCCTGGCGCAGTTCCTCGGGCCGCAACTGCCGGAGCTGGTTCATCACACGGTCGAGTTCCCCGTTAACCACGACTTCCAGATTGCGCCCGTTCTTCCGGCTGGAGATCACGTTCGCGATGTCGGGCACGGCCGCGGCGTCGGTGAAGCGCGCATGGATGCGCTGGTAGCGTTCGCGGGCGGCGTCAGTCGTCAGAGTAAGCACGTCGCGCCCGGCGTCGATCAGGGTGAATTCGTCGATCAATCCCTCGAACTCCGCGATGAGATGCGTGGAGACGAGGATGGTGCGGTTGGCCGGATCGGCGTCCTGATACGCGCCGATGACCGTTTCGATGAATTCGCGCCGCACGATCGGGTCGAGGCCGGAAGTGGGTTCGTCAAGGATGAGCAGCTCAGGCTCTGGACAGATCGCGGTAATCAAGGCGAGCTGTGTCCGCTGGCCTTTCGAGAGCGCCGTCACCTTCTTCTTGGGATCGAGTTGGAACCGTTCCAGCAGATCCTTCTCCGTGCGGTCGTTCCACCGGTCACGGAACGAGGCGAAGAAATCCAGCGTCTCCTGCACGCTCATCCACGGGTAAAACCCGACATAATCGGGCACGTAGGCCAGCCGCTTCTTGACCGCGACTTCGTCCTTGGCGGGATCGAGACCGAAGAGCCGAACGGAACCCTGCTGCGGGCGAAGGAGGCTCAAGAGGCACTTCATCGTGGTGGTCTTGCCCGAGCCGTTGCGGCCGAGAAGCCCGTGGCAGCGGCCGGGCATGACCTTGAGGTTGAGCCCGTGGACGGCGTCCGATTTGTCGTAGCGGTAGTGCAGGCCGGTGATCTCGATGACGGGTGTGCTCATGGGTTGGTTTTCCTAATTCTTCTTGCTCGCATGCTTTTCGCGGACGGTGGCGAGCGCATCGAGGCGTTCCTCGACGAGCTTCCGGAGTTCGGCGTTTCCCACCTGGAGGTGGTGCGCCTTGACGACGAGTGAATCGATCTCGGGAATGAGGACCTCGCGCTTCTTCTCGGCGTTGAACGGGGAACGGTTGGCCCGGAAGAAGCAGCCCTTGCCCGCAGCCGTTTCGATCACGCCCTGGCTCTCGAGTTCCGTGTAGGCCTTGGCGACGGTGTTGCGATTCAAACGGAGTTGCTCGGCCAACTGGCGCACCGGCGGCAGAGAGTCGCCCGGCTTGGCCGCGCCGGAAGCGGCGGCCGCTTTGACCTGGTCGACCAGTTGCAGGTAGGCCGGGTTGGCGGAGTTGAAGTTGATCGAGAGGATCATGATGGGGTGCGGCATCTGTCATAGGACACTAGGACAGCTATGTCAATCAGCCGATTCGCGTCATTGATTCAACTGATTGGCGGCTAGAAGAATCGATTCACGCAAATCGCACGAACCTGCAAGGGTGGCGGGGTCGGCGGCTCCGCAGCCCGTGAGAAGCGGGCCCGGTTGAGCTGTGGTGAAGGATCGAAGCTATGGAAAACGTGGTTATTCTGATCGTCCTGGCGGTGATTGCGGTGCCGGTGGGGCTGCTGGTGGCCATCGTTCGGCACCGGTCTCGACTCGAAGAGCTCGAGCATCGAAATTAAGATCTCCAAGCCGACGTCGTCGCTTTCCGTCGGCGGGTGGAAGGGCTGGAGACCAGGCGGGCTGCGGAAGTTCCTTCGCCAGTCCACACCTTATCGGCTGAGCCTCCGGCCGCGCCGGAGCGTGATCCCGAGGAGTTCGAAGTGGATGAAGCGATGGCCGCCGCGGCCATGATCATGCCGCCGCCGCTTCCGCCTGTTGTGCTGCCTGTGCTGGCGCGATCTGTTCCGCAAGAGGAGGCGATGGTCAGAGAACCTTCCACCACTGCTCCCGCGTTCAACCCGACCGTGCCTGTTACGCCGGTGCTTCCCGAATTCAATTGGGAGCAATTCATGGGCGTGAAGCTGTTCGCCTGGATCGGCGGACTGGCGCTGTTCCTCGGGTTGGCGTTCTTCGTTAAATACAGCTTCGAGCGGAACCTGATTCCCCCGGAGCTGCGGGTTGCCATCGGCTTCCTGACGGGCATCGGGCTGGTGGTGGGCGGCGTGATCCTGCGGTCAAAGGACTACAAGGTGACCTCCCACACGCTCTGTGCGACGGGCATCGTCAGTCTCTACGGGGTCACCTACGCCTGCCGGTCCATCTACGAGTTTCCCTTCTTTGGCCCGATTCCGACGCTGCTGCTGATGTTAATGATCACGGCCACGGCGTTCACTCTCGCGGTGAGGCTGGATGCGATGGTGGTCGCCGTTCTCGGCCTCGTTGGAGGATTCCTGACTCCGCTTCTCCTTTCTACAGGCCAGGACAATCCGCTCGGCCTCTTCACCTTCATCGCCCTTCTCGACATCGGTCTGCTCGCGGTTGTGCTCCGCACGCGCTGGAACTACCTCGGCGGTTTGGCGACCGCTGGCACGCTGGTCATGCAGGTTGGTTGGCTGGCCAAGTTCTTCTCGGCCGGACGCTACTTCGAGGGCAACGGCGTCCTGATCGCGATGGCCGTGTTCGGAGGCTTTGCGCTGTTGTTCGCGGCGGCAAGTTGGTGGACTGCTCGGCGGGAGCAGGGTTCTCGTTGGCTCACCGGATCCGCCCTGGCGCTGATCGGAATGGCGGCTTTGGTGACTCTGTATTTCATCAGCTATTCGTCACTGGCTGGTAGGCCGGGAATGATCTTCACCTATCTGCTTCTGGTCGATGCCCTGGCCATTGCGATGGTGTGGAAACAGTCCGAACTACGGCAGGTTCTTCCCGTCTGCGGGGCGGTCGCACTTGGCATCCTGGGAATCTGGATCCTCGGCCTGAAGGATACGGAGCTGTTGAACTGGGCGCTCGGGTTCGTCTTTGTGTTCGGCACCATTCACGCGTTGCTTCCCGTCGGCATGGCCCGCCTCAAGCCGGCGTTGGCGGCAGGAAACTGGATCCATGGGTTTCCGCCGTTGGCCTTGTGCCTCCTGCTGCCGATGTTCCGTTTTCCGGACCTGCCGTGGTTGATCTGGCCGCTTGTCTTCCTGATCGATGCGGTGGCGGTGGTGGTGGCGTTCCTGACGGCTTCGATCCTCTCGGTCGCGGTCGTCCTCCTGGTCTCGGTCCTTTTGGTCGCGGTTTGGATTGGCAACGTCCCCGTGATGGGAGCGGTGGGCGTCTCGGTGTCGCCGATGCTGATCGTGATCGGGGTCGCGGCGATCTTCTTTGCCGTGGCCGGGCTGATGCTCGCGAAACGCTGGCAGGGGCGGACGGAACGCGACGAGCTTCTGGGAACCTCGCCGGAACTTGCGGCGAAGCTGTTGCCGGTGTTCGCGGGAGTCCTGCCGTTTCTGCTCCTGATCATGATGGTGATGAGGCTTCCGATGGCCGGACCTTCGGCGGTGTTCGGACTGGGACTGGGATTGGTCGTGCTCATGATCGGATTAGCGCGCGCGCTGCGTTTGGGTTCCGTGGCAACGGTGGCGATGGGAGCGATGATCGCCCTGGAGTATGCGTGGTTCTATTCCGGCATGAATTGGGAAACGCATGGCTGGGAATTCTTTGGCTGGAACATCGGCTTCTGGCTGCTGTTTTCCTTGGTTCCGTTTGCCCTGTCGGGCTCGTTCCGGGAGTGCCGATCACCGTGGATCGCGGCGGCCCTCTCGGGACCGTTGCACTTCCTCATGATCTACCGCGGGATCGGGCAACTGGCTCCGAACAGCTTCATGGGATTGGTTCCCGGCCTGATGGCGCTTCCGGCTTTCGGGCAACTGTTCTGGTCGATCCGGCTCTTCCCGCGTCGCGAACGCAGCGACCTAGAGAAGCTCGCGTGGTTCGGTGGGGTGGCCTTGTTCTTCGTCACGCTGATCTTCCCGATCCAGTTCGAGAAACAGTGGCTGACCGTGGCGTGGGCGTTGGAGGGCGCCGCCCTGTGCTGGCTGTTCCATCGTGTGCCCCACCCGGGCCTGCGCGGCGTCGGCGTGGGTCTGCTCGTCGCTTCGTTCGTCCGATTGGCACTGAATCCCGAGGTGCTCAGCTATCACGCGCGGGCGGAGACGCCGATTTGGAACTGGTATCTTTACACCTACGGCCTCGCGATCGCCGCGCTCTTCACGGCGGCCGCGCAACTGCGTGAACCGTGGGACGGGATGGTTCGTCCGAACGCGCGAGGAATGCTCCAGTCGCTCGGAACAGTCCTCGCCTTCCTGCTGCTAAACATCGAGATCGCCGACTACTTCACCGCCGCGGGCGAGGCGGTGCTGGCCTTCAAGTTCAGCGGAAGTTTCGCCCTGGATATGGCCTACACCATCGCGTGGGCCTTGTTTGCCCTGGGCCTGCTGATCATCGGAATCTGGAAGGAGATCCGGCCGGCGCGGTATTCGGCGCTCGGGCTTCTCTCCGTCGTCCTGTTGAAGCTCTTCTTCCACGATCTCGCCCGGTTGGATGCGCTCTACCGCATCGGTGCCCTGATTGTCGTGGCGATCGTCGCGATCCTCGCCTCGGTCATCTACCAACGTTTCCTCACCCAACGGACCCACGAGAATGAAACCAAAAACTAGCCTCCGACTTGTCTCGGCATGCCTGCAAGTGGCCCTGCTCGTGATCGTCGGTCGGAGTGACGCGAAGGCGGCGGTTTTTGATTCGACCGAATGGGAGTTCCGGCACGATGTCGACGTGACGTCGGCGAAGGTTGTGAAGCTTGCGCTGCCGTCGGCCTTGCTCGGGGCAAGCCAGGGAGGCCTGGTCGATCTGCGGTTGACCGATCCTGACGGCAACAGCGTGCCGTTTCTTGTTCAGCATCCGCTGGCACGGCGTGCCCGGATGATCGCTCCGAAATCGATGCAGGTATCCTTGGAGGCGAAGTCGACGGTGATCGCCATCGCCACCGGAATGAAGTCATCGATCGACGGCACCGTCCTCGATCGGTCGGAATCGTCAGTGGAAAGCCGGGTGGTGGCTGAAGCGTGGGCCGGACTTGGGTAGCGACGTCCGCCTCCAGTCGTGGGCGTTCCCGGAGGCAGGGCGTGCTTCCTCAGTTCCATGAGAGGTCGTCCGGCGAGTCGGCCAGCAGCCGATACTTGGGACCCTTGGTCAGAATGAGGTCGCGCCAGAGCTTCGACGGATCGTGGTCCATCACGAGTTCGACCGAAGCAGGATGGATCACCCAGGATCCCCGTTTCAGCTCGTCGTCCAACTGCCCGGGAGACCAGCCGGCATAGCCTGAAAAGATCCGGAGCTTCTGGTTCAACGCATGACCGCCCGCGATTTCCTGGAGTTCTTCCATCGAATGCCCCACCGAAAGCTGCGGAAGGACCGAGCCCTCAAGCATGAGCTGATTGGAATGGAGGAAGGTCACCGTCGTGGGATCGACCGGGCCGCCTTGGAAGAGCGGGTCCGACTTCACGCCGTCGGGCAGATCGGCTTCGACCGCGTCGCCGACCTTGTGTTCGCCCGGCTTGTTCAGGACCAGGCCGAAGGCGCCCTCGGGCGTGTGCTGGCAGACCAGGACTACGGTGCGGTGAAAGCACGAGCCTTCGAGGTCTCCACCATCGAGAAGCAGCATTCCGCGAAGTGATTTGTCACGCGCCACGGGGCGATGTTGGGACAGGACGGCGGCGACGCGCAATGCCGAGTCAGACGTCGACCTTGGGGTGTGCGGAACGCTTGTTTCCGCTCGCCTTTGCTGCGCGGCGCGGGTTCCCCTTCATCCACCCAGTTGATCCATGAAGATTCAGAAATTCATCCTCCTGTCGTTGATCGCCGCCTTCCCGCTTTCCGCCGCCGAGGAGGTCGGCACATTGGAACCGCGCACGCCCGCAGCAGAAGCGGCGACCAAAGTCGGCAAGGATGCCGTCGTGTCGGGCCTGCTGACCCAGCTCACGAAGCGGGAGAAACTCTGGTATCTCAACATGGACGGAAACTATCCGACCAACGCCTTCACCGCCGTGGTGTTCGCCAAGAACTTCAATGTCTTCACCAACCTGGACGCGATGGTTGGCAAGAAGATCGAGATCACCGGCAGGGTCGCCGAGTTCCAAGGCAAACCCCAGATCGTGCTCGAACGCGCCAGCCAGTTGGCTTTGCCAAAGCCGTAATCGAACCGTCGCCCGATCGTCACTTCCCCGATGGCCCGCAGGCCGATTAGAGTTCTTCGATCAATGAAACCTGCCCTTTGCCCGATCCTGTCCGTTCTGCTCCTGGCGCAGGCCGCTCTGCTGGCGCACGAGCCCGTGACGCGCGCCCGCACGGCCATCAACATCCCCGATGTCGCGGGCTTCCTCACCCTGAAGTGCGACTTCCACATCCACACCGTCTTCTCCGACGGCAAGGTCTGGCCCGATGTCCGGTCAGAGGAGGCGTGGCGCGAAGGGCTCGATGTCATCGCGATCACGGACCACATCGAATACCAGCCGCACAAGAAGGACATGGTCATTGATCTGAACCGGTCCTACGAGATCGCGAAGACCGCCGGCGACGAGTTGAAGGTGATGGTGGTCCACGGTTCCGAGATCACCCGCGGAATGCCACCTGGGCACATGAACGCCATCTTCCTGACGAATTCGACTCCGCTGAACCAGACCAACTGGATGGACGCCCACAAGGCCGCCCAGGCGCAGGGAGCGTTCGTCTTCTGGAATCATCCGGGCTGGGAAAGCCAGATCACCAACGGCGTCGTCCGATGGTATGCCGAGCACACGCAGTTGCTTGAGGCGGGCATGCTCCACGGCATCGAGGTGGTCAACGGCCGCGACTACTATCCCGAGGCCCACAAATGGGCGCTGGAAAAGAACCTCGCGATGTTCAGCAACTCGGACATCCACACCGCGCTCAACCTCGACTACCACGTCCACGACGGAGACCACCGGCCGCTTACGCTCGTTTTCGCGAAGGCCCGCACCCTGGAGTCGCTGAAGGAAGCGCTGTTCGCCCGCCGCACCGTGGTCTACTCCAGCCATCGACTGATCGGCGATGAACAGTTCCTCCGGCCGATCTTCGAGAGGTCCATCCGCTTCGACCAGGAATCGGTCCGTTTTCTCGCCAAAAAGAAGGTCACGGTCCAGGCGTCGAACGACTCGGACGTCGACTACCAGCTGGAACTCGTCTCCGCACCCGAAGGCTTCATCGCCCCCAAGAAGCTGACTCTGCCCGGTCGCAAAACCGTGATCGTCACCCTGGAAAGCGGCTTCCGTCCCCCCGGCGCCGGCAGCGAAACCGCCCTCTTCTACAACGTCACCAATCTACTTGTCGCTCCGTCCAAGCCGTTGCGGGTGGCCCTTCCGGTCAAGTTGACTTTCGGGAACTAGGCGAACCCTCGGCAAACAGTGGGTCCGGACTAACCCGGCCTTGGCCCGGGGGAGTCATGTTTTTTCTTCCTCGCCAGCAGTTGGTTCAACCGTTCCAGCAGCACGGCGATGATGACCACGGCGCCGACGATGATCTGGGAGTAGTTCTGGTTGATGTCGAGGATGACGATGCCGGCGCTGATCATCTGGATGATGAGCGCACCGAGAAGGGCGCCGAGGGCCGTGCCTTTGCCGCCGGACAAGCTGGCGCCACCCACCACGGCGGCGGCGATGACGTTGAGTTCGTAGCCTTGGCCGTCGCCGGAGGTGGCCGCGCCGTAATAACCGAGGGAGAGCAGGGCGGCGATGCCGGCGGTGAGTCCGGAGTAGACGTAGACGCTGAGCTTCACGCGTTCGACGCGGATGCCGCTGTAACGACTGGCGAGTTCATTGCCGCCGATGGCGTAGATGCGTCGGCCGGCGGCGAGGCGGACGAGGTAAACGGTTCCCGCCACGCCCGCGAGCAGCATGGTGAAGAGCGGGACTAGGCTGAGCCCGGTGCTGGAACCCCAGAGGACGATGTTCCGGAAGGCCTCGGGAAATGCGCCGATGGATTGGCCGTTGGTGATGATGAAGGCGATGCCCCGGTAGATGGCCATGGTGCCGAGGGTGATGATGAACGGGTGGACCTTGAGCCCGGTGATCATGAGCCCATTGGCCAAACCGCAGAGCGTGGCCGTGCCTAAACACGCCGCGCTGCCAGCGAGAACTCCGGCCATTTGCGACCCGGCTGCCGGGCCTTCCGGGCCGAAGTGCCGGAAGGTGATCGCGCCGATGACCGATGCCAGTGCAAAGATGGCCCCGACCGACAAGTCGATGCCGCCGGATATGATCACGAAGGTCGCGCCGACGGCCATAATGGCGATGAAGCTCGTGTCCTTGGCGAGCTGGGAGAGGTTGCGGGCATTGAGGAACTTGTTCTTTTCTTCGAACACGGCGACGCGTTCTCCGTCGGCACTGGTGGTGAACACGCGTTGCGGATTTCCGTCGGGACCGGCTTCCAGCCTCGGCTGGCGCACGGTGCCGCCGAACCCGGCGATGAACGCTCCGAGGACGAGGATGACGAAGATGAGCCCGGTCTCCTGGAGACGGAACGGAAGTCGACGCGGCGCAGGGGAACTCATTTCGTGGTCGAAGATGCCGGACGGGAGGCGAGGCCTCAATGACGAAGGGGAAAGGCCAAAATCCGAAACCGGACTTGGGTGCTGGGCGTTTGGCCCGGTCTTTGGCCTGCGGATTTCGTCCTTCCGGCGCTTTGCGGCGGCTTTCGGACACAATGCCTTTGACCCTTGCCAGAGCGCGGGCTACACACTCGCTTGCTTCGTTTCCGGAAGCTGTTCCGGGCTGACTCAATGATCGAATTTCAACCTATTTTGGCCAGCGGCGCCGGGCTCTGGTATGTGATCTCCAAGGCCCCGACGGAGGGGATCGTGATCCTCGTCCTGCTGCTCCTGTTCTCCATCTTCTCCTGGTCCGTGCTTTTCTCGAAGGTCATGCAGATGCGGCGCGCGAAGAACCTGAACGGCTTCTTCGAGACGGAATACCGCAACCAGACGAAGGTCCTGGGCATCTTCGACCGGCGCGTCCTCGCCGAGGGTTGCCCGCTCTTCGGCGTCTACAACGAGGGAGCAATCGCGCTCGATTCCCGTCTGAAGAAGGGCAGCGAGGTCCGTCAGGAGATGGTTTCGCTGAAGAGCATGGAACATGTCAAACGAGCCATCGAAAGCGCCGTCGCCCGCGAGGCCCTCAAGCTGGAGTCGGGCTTGATCCTGTTGGCGATCGCCGTCAGCGGCGCGCCTTTCATGGGGCTGCTCGGCACGGTTTGGGGCGTCATGATCACGTTCGCGGACGTAGCGGCGAAGGGTTCCGCCGACCTGGCGACGATGGCCCCGGGCGTGTCCGCCGCGCTGGTGACGACGGTCGCCGGCCTGCTGGTGGCCTTGCCCTCGATGTTCGGCTACAACTGGCTCGTGCATAATCTCCGGGTGCAGACGGTCGAGCTGGACAACTTCGCCCAGGAGCTGGTGTCGAAGATGGAGACCGAGTATCTGAAGGACGAGTGATCCCTAAGACCGCGCTTTGACCCGATGAACATTGACCGGAAGCACTGTGAACAGCCTGTGAACAACTTCGCGCCGGAGTTGTGTTCAATGCGTTCCTCCCGGGATCTCATGTCGTTGAAATGAACTGAGCCATGCGCCGCGCCTCCCAGCGAAATCATCTGGTCACGTTGAACGAGATCAACATCACGCCGTTGATGGACCTCGCCTTCGTGCTCCTGATCATCTTCGTGATCACGCGGCCGATGCTGGAGCAGAGCATGAACCTGCAGTTGCCGTCCGTCGGCAAGTTGAACACGCCCCAGCAGGTCAAGAAGACCGACATCCGGACGGTTGAGGTCGGGGCCAACGGCTCGATCCGCTACCGCGGGGCGCCCGCCACGCTGGCGCAGCTGGAGAGCCAGCTGGTTTCGGAGCACAAACAGAATCCCAAGATCGTCGTGAACATCCGGGCCGACAAGACGTCCCAGTGGGACCACGTGGCCAAGGTCCTCGGGATGTGCATGAAGAACGGCATCACCCAGGTCGCCCCGCAGACGGCCAACGAATGATCCGCCCATGAACCGCCTGCAAAAAAAATGCCTGTTCGGATCGGCCGTCATGCACGGGGCGGTGGTGCTGACGCTCATCCTGACGACGGCGTTTTCCGGCCGGAAGGTCGACGACGAATATGTGCCGGTCATGACGATGGTCGACACGGCCACCCTGACCGATGGCAAGTCGTCCGGAGGTTCTCCCGATGTTGCGCCGTCGGCTCCGACGCCCGCACCGCCGCAACCCGTCCCACAGCCGGTTCAACCGACGCCGGCACCGGTTCGCCCCCCTGAGGAACCTCGGCCCGTGACGCCGCAGCCCAAGCCCGTCCAACCGACGCCGGTCCCGCGTGAGCCGGTCCGGATTCCGAAACCCGAACCCGAGATCGTGTTTCCGCAACCCAAGGATCTTCGTGCGGATGTGGCTGCCGAACTGCCGGTCAAACCGGATCCAAAGCAGAAGAAGAAGACCGTCGTCTTGAATCCGATCGATCGGAATCCGAAGAAGACGGCGGCGAAGGCCGCGCCGGTGCGGCCACCGGTGGATCTCAGTCAGGTCGTGAAACGCGACACGAACAATGCGGCGGAGGAGAAGGCGCGCGCGGCGAAGTTGGCCGCCCGGGCAGAGGAAGCCGCGGCCCAAAGGCAGGCCGACCAACGGCGCAACGCCCTCGCCAATGCCGTTCGCGGTGCGGGCACGGCGGTGCAGGCGGGCACGGGGTCCAAGACCTCGATCGAGCTGGTGGGTGGTCCGGGCGGAGGGGGCCCGGCCTCGCTGAACTACGACCAATACATCGTGGCGGAGTTCACGCGGAACTGGAACCTGCCGTCGACGCTCCGGGACGATTCGCTCACCGTGAAAGCCCGCGTGACGATTGCGAGCGATGGCCGGGTGGTGTCCGCAACCGTTTCCTCCAAGTCAGGAGACTCCGCTTTGGATCGCTCGGTGGAGAGCGTCCTTCAGCGCGTCAAGCAGGTCAGGGGATTTCCGTCCGGTGTCTCATCCGAGAACCGGACCTATACGATCAAGTTCAAGCCCGAGTTCAATCTAGGATCAGGATGAAAAGAGGTATTTCAGCGTCCATTTTTGCCGCGTGTGTGTTTCTGGTCGGGGCGTCGCCGACAAGCCGTGCCCAGAACAACGAACTGGAGGTGAAAGGGCGGGTCGATCCGTCCAAAGCCGTTCCGATCAGTTTGTCGGGCTTCACCGGCGATGCCGAGGCCGTGCTGAAGTTCGACCTCTATGTCGCCGGGTTCGAATTCGTCGGTTCCGACAAGGCCAAGTTCACCGTCACCGGCTCCAACAACGGGGAACTCACCGGTCGGCTGCTGGACGCCCAGAAGAACCAGCTCTTCGGCCAAAAGTATTCCGGCGGCAGCATCCGGCAGCAGGCCCATGCCTTCGCGGACGATCTTCTGAAGCAGATCTACGGGCAGAAGATGAAGATCTTCAGCTCCAAGATCGCCTACAAGGTGGAAAAGGGCAGCACTCAGGAGGTCGGCGTGTCCGACTTTGACGGGAACAACGCGACCTTGATCACCCGGGATGGTTCGCTCGTCAGTTCACCGGCGTGGGTTCCCGGAACGCGGCGTTTGATCTACGCCTCATGGAAGAGCGGGGGACCGTTCCTTCTCCAGCAGGATCTTACCTCCGGTGCGCGGGACATCCTCTCTTCCCAGCCTGGATCGAACCACAGCCCGTCCGTTTCGCCCGATGGGAAACGGGTCGCCTTCATCCTCAGCAAGGACGGGAACCCGGAGCTCTATGTCATGGGAATCGATGGCAGCGGACTGAAACGCCTGACCACGACGAAGGAAGATGAAGCGTCCCCCTGCTGGTCGCCAGACGGCCAAACGATCTGTTTTTCGTCCCGCTACGGCGGCCGCCCGACGTTGCACCAGGTATCCGCGAGCGGTGGCGCCATGCGCCGGATGAACGTGGTGGGAGTCGCGAACCAAACCGAACCCGACTGGTCGCCGGACGGTAAAACGATCGTCTTCACCGCCCAGATGGGGAGCTTCCAGGTCTGCACCGTGCCGGCCACCGGCGGTTCGGCCGTTCCGCTGGTTGAGGGCGAAGACCCCGTCTGGGGCGCCAATTCGCGGGTGGTCATGTTCACGAAACGAGTTGGTGGACAAAGAACCTTGTCTCTCCTTGACGTGCCCACGAAGCACGTAAAAGATTTGCCCAGACTCTCGGGGAGTTGCTCCCAGCCTGCTTGGGCTCGCTAATCCACCTCCCAATCGCAATTTGCACTACATCATGAAACGCCTGTCTTTGCTCTCAGTAACCTGCCTCTGCGCCGTTCTGGCCCTCGGATCAGTCGGTTGTAAGAAGAAACCCGGTGGCGTGACGCCGCTGCCGTATGGGCAGGCCGGCACTGCTGGTGGGCCGCGAAATATCGGCATTGGAACACCCCTCGGAACCGAGGGTGCTGTTGGAACTGGTGGAGCGGGCGTGACCGCGATCCCGGCACCCGGGGATGGAACGGGCACTCCGCTCGCGAATTCCGGCAATCTCGATTCCCGCACGAAGGACTCCGAGAAGTTCAAGAGCGAGACCGTCCATTTCGACTTGGACAAGGCCATCGTGAAGGGTGAGGACATGGGCAAGGTCCAGACTGTGGCCGCTTTCCTGAAGGCCAATCCCACTCACGATGTCCTCGTCGAAGGCCACTGCGACGAGCGCGGCACCGAGAGCTACAATCTCTCGCTCGGCGACCGCCGGGCCTTGGCTGTCCGTGACGCATTGATTGGCGCTGGTGCCCCTGCCGAGCGCGTCCACACGATCAGCTACGGCGAAAGCCGCCCGGTTGACTCGACCAAGAACAACGCCGCCTACGCCAAAAACCGCCGGGGCGAGTTCGTGCTCGTGCTTCCCTGACTCCTTCCTGCCATTTAAGGGTCGCCTGAAGTTTTTCGGCGAGCGCTGGACAGAAGTAATTTGAACGCGGCGCTTGATCGCGATGTCGGAGTGATGTTGCGGAGCGGGCGGATTCAGTTCGACCTGCGTTGGTGGATTTAACGAACCTTTACAAGGTGATGCCCGATGGCATCCTGACCCCATCTTTTTATGACAAATCTCATGCTGGCGTGGATAGGAATGCCTGAAGCTCTGTTGATCATGGTAGTGATGTTGGTATTCTTCGGCGCGAAGAAACTACCTGAGCTGGCGAAGGGCCTTGGCCAAGGCATAAAGGAATTCAAGAAGGCGACCAGCGAAGTGACGGAAGATTTCAACCGGTCTCTCAACGCCCCTCCCGAAACCCCTCCCACGCCCGCGCCCAAGCAGGTTCCGGAATCCACAGAACCGGCCGACACGGCCGGCAAGGCCAAGCAGTAACCCGGCATAGCTGTTGCCAATGGCCCCAGAACCGGACGAGCTGCCTCCCGAGGTCGAGGAGGATGGCGGCCCAATCAAATCGTTCCTTGATCACCTCGAGGATCTTCGCTGGACGATCATCAAGTCGGGTGTGGCCGTATCGCTCGCAATGGTCGTTTGTCTTGTAGCGGCCGACAAAGTAGTCGCTTTTTTGAAGCGGCCGCTGGATAGGGCTGTGTCCTTTGGTGAATCTTCCACTCCTGCCGTCTTCCTAGAGATAGAAGGCAGCCCGATCGGCCGCTTCCAGCTCAGGACCAACGTCATTCCCGGACTCCAGATTCCCTCGAACAGTCCGTCGGTCAGGATGGAGTTCAAGGTGGTCACGATAGGGACTAACCAGCTTCTGGGGGTCCAGATAAACTCCAATGGGCCGCCGGTCGATGGGTCGTTCATCAAGCTGATGACCATCGGGCCCATGGGAGGCTTCATGGTCGCGGTTCAGGTGGCCCTCTATGGCGGGATCGGCATGTCATCGCCGTTTCTCCTTCTTTTCATCGGCCAGTTCGTCCTCCCCGCGCTCCGGAGGAAAGAAAAGCGTTTCATTTACCGGTCGTTGGGCATCGGAGTGGGTCTTTTCATGATTGGAGTGGTCTTCTGTTACCAGTTCGTCCTTCCCGTGACCCTTCAGGCTTCGGCCGCGTTCTCGGAATGGGAGGGATTCGCTGCCGATCAATGGCGGGCCGAGGAATACATGAGCTTCATTTGCAAATTCATGCTCGCGATGGGGCTCAGCTTCGAGCTGCCCATCGTCATCCTCGCGTTGGTGAAGATCGGACTCTTGGACTATCCGAAACTGGCCAAGTTCCGCGCCTATTTCATCATTGTGAACCTCTTCATTTCGGCGTTGATCAGCCCCGGGGCTGATGTCTTTTCGATGATGGCGATGGCCATCCCGCTTCAGGTGCTATACGAGATCAGTGTGTGGATCGCATGGGCATGGTATCGCCAAGACAAGAAACGGGAGCGGATAGAATCGAGGACGGACTAGTTCTGTCTTTACTTCGGTCGGCGTGCGCCGACATCTTCCACCCACAACTCCTGACTGAATATGCGCAAATCGCTCCCACTAGTTGCTCTTGTTGTTGCAGCCGCTTCATTCGGTGTCGGCTGCGCGGGTCCTGAGGCCAAGCTTGGCCGAGGCCTGAACAACGTCACCGAGTTCCTCCGGGGCGGCGAAATCCGCCGTTCTGTGGAACAGACTTCGCTCTTCGACGGTCCCGATGTCGGCGCGACCACCGGCCTGATTCGTGGCTTCAATCGCAGCGTCGCCCGCACCTTCTATGGTGCCGTCGAAGTGGCGACCTTCCCGTTCCCGAGCTACGAGCCAAAGTATTTCCCGGTGAATCCGGTATATCCTGCCAGCTACAAGCCCGGCATTTTCGCTGATCAGACGTTCGCGACCGACACGTCGTTCGGATACAGCGGTGGCGACGTCGCCCCGATGGTTCCCGGCAGCCGTTTCAGGGTCTTCGAATAAGACGCAGCCTTCAAACTGGCGCCAACGGAAACGTTGGCGCCTTTCTTTTTGCCCATGTCCCTGACTCTACGCTCCGGCTGCAAGGTCAATCTGCTGCTCAACATACTGGGGAAACGTCCCGACGGTTTTCATGAGCTGGAAACGGTGCTGCACCCGATCGGGCTCCACGACGAGTTGTCGTTCTCGGCGGCCGATCGAGGCGTTCAGTTCACCTGCAGCGACCCGACATTGCCGGCCGATGGATCCAATTTGGTGGTCAAGGCGGCCAATGGATTCTTTGCACGGTGGAGCGGTCCGGGAGCCCGGATTCATTTGCATAAACGCATCCCTGCGGCGGCGGGCCTTGGCGGCGGCAGCGGCAACGCGGCTACGACGCTCCTGGGTTTGAACAAGTTTTTTGGCCGCCCATTGACGGATTTGGCGTTGGTGGAGATCGCGGCGGGGCTGGGATCCGATGTGCCCTTCTTTCTTCAGGGCAAACCGGCTCTGGGCCTTGGCCGAGGCGAGCAGGTCACGGTCTTGGATCCTTTTCCGTGCCTTTCCAAAGTCTGGATCGTGCTGCTCCGTCCGAATTTTGGAGTCTCGACGCCTTGGGCCTATCAGGAACTCGCGAGGTATCCGGTGGCACTGAAAGGCCGGCCAGGCCGCGCATCGGAATTGATCGAAACGCTGCGATCCGGGGATCTTCCGCGAGCGTGCAGTCTGCTCTACAACTCGCTGGAAGCGCCGGTCCTCGCGAGGTATCCGCTTCTCGAAGTGTTCCAGGAGTTTTTCCGGAGACACCACGCGCTTGGATCGCTCATGTCCGGAAGCGGTTCGACGACTTTTGCGCTTTTCGATGGTGAAGCGGCCGCGCAGAGGGCCGTGGCCGCGATTCCGACGGAGTTCGGGGACACCAACTGGATTGCCGCAGTTCCACTGATGGCTTCGTAGTTTCGATGTCAGCCGAGGGGGCGTGATGAGTTTCTAGGGGTTTGCCTGACTTTCCGCCTACTCGCCAGTTGCAGCCCCCGGAGGCTTTCTCCTACCTTCCGCTCCAGCAAATGAAGGTTTTCATCGATGGCCAGTTCTATGACGAAGCGAACGCGAAGATTTCCGTGTTTGACCACGGACTGCTATACGGCGACGGCATTTTCGAAGGCATCCGTGCCTACAATGGCCGGGTGTTCAAGCTGAAGGAGCACATCGACCGCCTGTTCTGTTCCGCGAAGGCCATCCTCCTGACCATGCCGATGACTCATGCGGAGGTTTCCAAGGCGGTTGTGGACACATGCCGGGAGAACAATATCCGCGACGGATACGTCCGCCTGGTGATCACCCGCGGCGTAGGCACGCTTGGGCTTAACCCCAACAAGTGCAAATTGGCCTCGGTCATCGTCATCGCCGGCACCATCCAGCTTTATCCCGAGGAAATGTATCAGAACGGCATGGCCATCGTGACCGTTCCCACCGTGCGCAATCTCCACAGCGCGGTGAACCCGGCGATCAAGTCACTCAACTACCTCAACAACATCCTGGCCAAGATCGAGGCGAACAACGCAGGGGTCGAAGAAGCGATCATGCTCAACTCCGAGGGCTATGTCGCCGAATGCACCGGCGACAACATCTTCATCCTGAAGGACGGGAAGATGTTCACGCCACCCTTGTCCGCGGGTGCCCTTTACGGCATCACCCGGGCGGCTGTTGTTGAACTTGCCCGGCAGCAGGGCATCGAAGTGACCGAACCGAATTTGACCCGATACGACATCTTCAACGCCGACGAGTGCTTCCTGACGGGCACGGCGGCGGAGATCATTCCCGTGACCAAGGTGGACGGTCGGATCATCGGCGACGGAAAGCCCGGTGCGACGACACACCGGCTGATATCCGCCTACCGGTCCTTGACTAAGCAAAGCGGCGAGCCGATATACCCCTGACTTTATGCAGTGCATGGTGTGCAAGCAAAACACCGCCAAGGTCCACTTCACGCAGATTGTCGGTGACAAGATGCAACGGGTGGACCTTTGCGAGGAATGCGCAAAGGCGAAGGGCGTCAACGACGCCGGCAGCTTTTCGTTCGCGGATCTTCTCCTTGGAATCTCCGGCGAGAAGGACTCTGCGGCGGCTGGGGCGACGGCTGTTGCGGCTGCCGAAGTCGACGAATTGAAATGTCCGACCTGTGGATTCACGCAGGCGGACTTCAAGAAGAACGGCAGGCTCGGCTGTCCCGAGTGCTACAACACGTTCGCCGACGGGCTCGAAGGACTTTTGAAGACCATGCACAAGGGCACCCGCCACGTCGGCAAGATGCCCATGGCGTTGAAGGCCAAGACCGATTCCTCGGAGCGGCTGAAATCGCTTCAAAAGCGTTTGGAAAAAGCCGTTCAACAGGAAGATTTCGAGTTGGCGGCGAATCTCCGAGACGAGATCCGCCAGATCGCGCCCCGGAGCAGCACTCCGGCCGCTCCTTGAGCGCATGGAATTGATCAATTTTCTCAGCAAACCCTCGGACTTCAGTCGCAGGACGGGTCCGAACGACAAGATCGTCCTCTCCAGCCGCGTCCGTCTCGCCCGCAACATCCGGGGCTTTGCGTTCCCTGGATTCGCGAAAAAAGCCGAACGTGTCCGCGCGTTCGAAGTGCTGAGGCCGGCGATCGAAGCGACGGCCGCGATGGCTGACCGCTTCGCCGGATCGATGGATACGCTCGATGCGTTGGACAAGCAGATCCTGGTCGAACGGCATCTTATCAGCCGGGAGCATGCGGCCAAGGGGCCCGGATCCGGGATCGTCTTCAATCACCAGGAAATCCTCTGCGTGATGATCAACGAGGAAGATCACCTGAGGATGCAGGCCATTTACCCCGGCCTCCAGTTGAAGAAGGCTTTCGCCGCGATCGATGCGCTCGATTCGGACCTCGAAAGCCGTCTTGACTACGCGGTCAGCAAGGATCTCGGGTATCTTACGGCCTGTCCCACCAACCTCGGCACCGGCATCCGCGTAAGCGCCATGCTGCACTTGCCCGGACTAGTCCTGGCGGAGCAGATCAATCCGATCATCCAATCAGTCAACAAGCTCGGCTTGGCGGTCCGGGGTCTATACGGCGAAGGCACGGAAGCGCTCGGCAACATCTTCCAGGTTTCCAACCAGATGACCCTCGGTGAGTCCGAGACCGACATCGTCGCGCGTCTCGACAAGGTTCTCGCCCAGATCATCGAGCACGAAGAGAACGGCCGTCAGTCGCTGCTTGAGAAGAAGCCGAAGGTCCTGTTCAACCACATCGGCCGGGCTTACGGGGTCCTCTCCAACGCCTACAGCATCTCCTCCAAGGAGACGATGAACCTCCTGTCGCTGCTCCGGCTGGGACATGACCTCGGGTTCCTGCCCGGGGTCGAGCGTGCGTTGGTGGATGAACTTTCGATCGTCACCCAGCCGGCGCATCTCCGGAAAAAATTCTCCGATGAACTGCAACCCGAAGAGCGCGACCTGCTGCGGGCCGACATGCTGCGAGAACGTCTCGCCGGCGTGCCGCGGCCGCAGTGCAAGGCCCTCGGCGACGACGCGTCTCTGGACAAACCACAGGAGTAGGCACAGCTTGCAACACGAAGTATGAGCGACGAAGCAATGAACAATTTCACGCCCCGGGCGCAGCAGGTGCTGGCTCTGGCGCGCAAGGAAGCCGACCGCTTCAACCACAATTTCGTCGGCACGGAGCATCTGCTTCTGGGGCTGATCAAACTGGGGCAGGGGGTCGCCGTGAACGTCCTGCAGAAGATGGGGCTCGACCTTGAAACCGTCCGCCTCGAAGTCGAGAAGCAGGTCGGCACCGGTCCCGACCAGAAGATGGTCGGCAACATTCCTTACACGCCCCGCGTCAAAAAAGTGCTCGCCCTTGCCGCAAAGGAAGCGAAGGCGCTCAACCATACCTATGTCGGCACCGAACATATCCTCCTCGGGTTGCTGCGCGAAGGCGACGGAGTGGCCGCCCGGGTTCTGAAGAACCTTGATGTCGACATTGAGCTGACCCGCCAGGAAATCCTGAAGGAGCTCGATCCGAACTTCGCCGCCCAGGAAGAGCAGTCCGGCATTCCGCAGGAGAGTCCCGGAGAGAAACCTCCCGGCGCCGGTGAAAAGAAGGGAGACGTCAAGACTCCCGCCCTCAAGGCCTTTGGACGGGACCTCACCGAGATCGCCAAGAAGGGTGAGATGGATCCCGTCATCGGACGCCAGTCAGAGATCGAACGGGTCATCCAGATCCTGTGTCGCCGCACCAAGAACAACCCGGTGCTGCTCGGTGAGGCCGGTGTCGGCAAGACCGCCATCGTCGAAGGTCTCGCGCAGGAAATCGCCCGTGGCAATGTTCCGGAGATCCTCCGCGAGAAACGCGTCGTGACTCTCGACCTCGCCCTCATGGTTGCCGGCACCAAATACCGCGGCCAGTTCGAGGAGCGCATCAAGGCGGTGATGGACGAAATCCGCCGCGCGAAGAACGTCATTCTCTTCATTGACGAGTTGCACACGATCGTCGGCGCCGGTTCCGCCGAGGGCACGATGGACGCCAGCAACATCATCAAGCCCGCCCTTGCTCGCGGTGAGATGCAGTGCGTCGGCGCCACCACGCTCAACGAATACCGGAAATACATCGAGAAGGACGCCGCCCTCGAACGCCGCTTCCAGAGCGTCAAGGTCGAGGCTCCTTCCATCGAGGACGCCATCGCCATCCTCAAGGGCCTTCGCGGGAAGTATGAGGAGCATCACCGTGCGAACATCACGGACGCCGCGGTCAAGGCTTCCGTGGAGTATTCCGAGCGATACATCACGGATCGTTTCCTTCCCGACAAGGCCATCGACGTGATGGACGAGGCCGGTTCCAGGGCCCGGATCATTTCCATGACCCGGCCTCCCGAGGTCAAACTCCTCGAGGCCGACATCGAGGAGATCAAGGGCAAGAAGGAGAAGGCCATCAAGGAGCAGGACTTCGAAGGCGCCGCATCCATGCGCGACAAGGAACGCCAAGCCAAGGAGAAGCTCGAAAACGTTCTTACTACTTGGCGCACGAACCGCGAAGAGAAGCGGGTCACCGTCGACGAGGAGGACATCATCCAGATCGTCTCCAAGTGGACCGGCATCCCGTTGACCCGTCTCGAGAACAACGAGAAGCAGAAGCTTCTCCGCCTCGAAGAGGAAATGGCCAAGATCGTCATCGGCCAGAAGGAAGCCGTGTCCGCCCTGTGCCGCGCGCTGCGCCGGTCCCGTGCGGACCTCAAGGATCCCAAGCGGCCCATCGGCACGTTCGCGTTGCTCGGGCCCACCGGCGTCGGCAAGACGCTCCTGGCGAAGAGCCTCGCCGAAACCTATTTCGGCGACTCCAAGTCGCTCATCCAGCTCGACATGTCGGAATACATGGAGCGCCACAACGCCTCCCGCATGATCGGCTCGCCTCCGGGCTATGTCGGCTTCGAGGAAGGCGGCCAGCTTACCGAACAGGTCCGCCGCCGTCCTTACTCCGTGGTGCTCTTCGACGAGATCGAGAAGGCGCATCCCGACGTGATGAACATGCTCCTCCAGATCCTCGAGGAGGGTAAGCTCACCGACAACGTGGGACGCGTGGTCAACTTCCGGAACACCATCATCCTGCTGACGTCCAACGTCGGTTCGGAGCTGATCAAGAAGAATTCCACCCTCGGCTTCTCCCCCATCAAGGACGAGTCGAGCTATGAGAAGATGCGGGAAAAGATCCTTGAAGAATCCAAACGCGTCTTCAAACCGGAGTTCTTGAACCGCATGGACGAGATCGTCGTCTTCCGGACGCTGACCAAACCCGATCTGCTTCAAATCTTGGATCTCGAGATCCAGAAGGTTTCCGATCGTCTGAAGCACCAGAAGATCAACCTGACCTTCGAC
>CANJSG010000023.1 GCA_947476875.1 Verrucomicrobiota bacterium
CAAGGACTCCTACGGGGCCCGCGGCCACATCGACGCCTCGATCACGCCGATCAAACGGGCCAACATCCAGACTGGCACGATCGACATCGAATATGTCGTCCGCGAAGCCGAGAAGATCCTGATCGAAAAGATCGAGATCAAGGGCAACACCAAGACCAAGGACAAGGTCATCCGCCGCGAATTGGCCGTGTCGCCGGGCGAGGTCTACGACGCCGTCCGCGTCAAGATCAGCAAGAGCCGCCTGGACGGCCTTCAATACTTCGAAGGCGAAGTGAAGACGCGCGACGAGGAGACGGACGTCCCGAACCGTCGCAACCTCGTCATCGGCCTCGAAGAGAAGAACACCGGCAACTTCACCATCGGCGCCGGCTTCAGCTCGGTCGACTCGATCGTCGGATTCGTCGAGGTTTCGCAGGGCAATTTCGATCTCTTCAATCCGCCGACGTTTACGGGCGGCGGCCAGAAGGCCCGGCTTCGTGCGTCCGTCGGAACGCTGCGGCAAGATTACCAGTTGTCGTTCGTCGAGCCGTGGCTCTTTGGCAAAAAGCTCAGCCTCGGGGTGGACCTGTTCCACCGCGACCTGCAATACCTCTCCGATCTCTACGACGAGCGGCGCACTGGCGGCACGGTGAGCCTTTCGCGCACGCTCTGGAACGATTTCTGGATCGGTCGTTTGTCCTACACGTTGGAGAACATCGATTTGAGGATGGACCAGAACAACCCGGGGATCTCTCAGGAGGTCAAGAACGAGGCCGGTGCCCGGCTCGTATCGCGGGTGGGGGCGTCGATCGCCTACGATACCCGCGGTGGCGGGTTGTTGCCGAACAGCGGCCAGCGAACGGAGTTGCTCTACGAAGTGGCTGGCGGACCGTTCGGTGGCGATTCCGACTTCTACAAGATCGAGTTGAAGACCGCGTGGTATTTCAAGGGTCTCGCCGAAGGGCATGTCCTTGAAGCGGTGGCCAAGGTCGGTGTCGTGGATTCCTATGGGGAATCGACCCGCGTCCCGCTGTTCGATCGGTTTTACCTCGGCGGCCTCTACTCGCTCCGGGGCTTCAAGTTCCGTCAAGTCGGTCCCAAGGACGTCCTCAATGAACCGATCGGCGGCGGAAGCTACTACTTTGGATCGCTGGAATACAGCATCCCGATCATTGAACGATTCCGCTTCGCGATGTTCTATGACGTTGGAAACGTCTACCCCGACCCGTATACGTTCCGGCTCAATGAATGGAATGACAACGTCGGCATTGGTCTTCGGCTCAACCTGCCGATCGGGCCCTTGCGTCTCGACTACGGCATCCCCATCCATAACGATTCCGCGCCCGACGGCTCGGGCCGGTTCCAGTTCGGTGTCGGCTATACCCGCGAATTTTAACCTAGAAATTGTCTGATGAAACAGTTGCTCAAAAAGTTCCTCCTCGTTGCTGCGATCTCCGCCGCCACCCTGACAGCCTCAGCCCAACAAAAAGTCGGCACCGTCGATCTTCGCAAGCTGTTCGACGGCTACTACAAGACCAAGCAGGCCGATGCCGCCCTGAAGGAAGAAGCCGGCGAAATCGACAAGCAGCGTAAGGAAATGATCGATTCGCTCAAGAAGGGCGAGGATGACTACAAGAAACTGCTTGAGAAGGCCAACGACCAGGCGATCTCCCCCGAGGAACGCGAAAAAGGCAAAGGCCAGGCCGAGAAGAAGCTGTTGGAGCTGCGCGAAACCCAGGCAGCCATCGAACAATTCCTCAAGACCAACCGCGAACGCCTCGGCGACAAGAACAAGCGGCTGCGGGACAAGATTCTTGGAGAGATCAATGAAGTCATCTCCGCCAAGGCCAAAGCGGGTTCCTACACCCATGTTTTCGACACCGCTGCGGAGACTGCGAACACCACCAAAGTCCTGGTGTTTACCGCCGGAGAAGGCGATCTGACTGACGCGGTCCTGACCCAGCTCAACTCCGCCGCACCTGCGGGATGGGACAAAGACCTAGCCAAGCCCGCCGCCGACGCAAAACCCGTCGCCCCGCTTCCGGGCGCGGACAAGGACGGTAAGAAGTAGAATTTTTGCCAGAACGAAAGCGGCGGCGGAGCGATCCGCCGCCTTTTTTCTTTTTGAATGGCATGGTTGACCTCGGTGTTCTGCCCTTGTGGCTCTTCGGTCCCTCCAGCCTGTCAGTTCCGAGCAATGAAAAGCTTTACACCTCTGCGGTGTGCAACTTACTTTCGCCGGTCTAACGAAACAATTGTATGGAATCTAAGGCCAAGACGATCGAAGGCTACCGGCTGCACGAGAAGGACACAGGCTCCTCTGATGTGCAAATCGCCATTCTCACCGAGCGAATCAACCATCTGACTGAGCATCTCCAAAAATTTGCCAAGGACAACAGTTCCCGGCGCGGATTGCTGTTGATGGTCGCCCAGCGGCGCAAACTGCTTGATTACCTGCACCGGACGGACGCTCCGCGCTATCAGGCCATCATCAAGAAACTGAAGATCCGCCGTTAATTTCCCCGCACCAGGCGGGCCGCTTGTGCGGCCCGCCTTTTTGTTTGGCAAAGCCCCGCCACGTCGCCTCGCGTGGCCGTTGAGGCGGGTTGAATCAGCCACGCAACAAGCAAGAAAGCTCCTCTTCCGGCTGGGCGGGAAATTTCAGACAGCCTCCGACCTTATCGTATTCGGTGTCGGGAGTCTGTTTGAAGTTCCCCGGTCGGCCGAAGGGGACAGGTAAAACCCATGAATCCCATTACCGTATCCGCCAATGTCGGCGGAGCCATCATTGAAATCCAGTCCGGCAAATACGCCAAGCAGGCCGACGGTGCCGTCACAGTTCGACTGGGTGAAACCATCGTCATCGTGGCGGCCGTCGCCGCCATCAAAGCCAAGGCTGGCCAGGAGTTCTTCCCGCTGACCGTTGATTACCGTGAGAAGGCGGCCGCTGCCGGTCGTTTTCCCGGTGGCTACTTCAAGCGTGAAGGGCGTCCCACTGAGAAGGAAATCCTCACCTGCCGCCTCACTGACCGCCCCATCCGTCCGCTGTTCCCCAAGGGCTGGTTCAACGAAGTCCAGGTCCAGACCGTTCTCCTCAGCGCCGACGGTGAGAATGATCCCGACATCCTGAGCATCAACGGCGCCTCCGCCGCGCTTACCGTCAGCGACATTCCTTGGGCCGGCCCCTTGGGTGCCGTCCGCGTCGGTCGGGTCGACGGCCAGTTCGTCGCGAACCCCACCCATGTCCAGCAACGCGCCAGCGACATCGACCTGATCTATGTCGGCTCCGAGACCGAACTCGTCATGTTCGAGGGTGCCGCCAACGAAATCTCCGAGGCTGACTTCGCCGCCGCCCTCAAGTTCGGCCAAGCGTCCGTCCAGCCCATCATTGCCGCGCAGAAGGAACTCCAGTCCAAGTGCGGCAAGCCCAAGCGCCAGATCACCGTCAACGTCGTCCCCGATCAAATTCTCGACGAGGCCAAATCTCTCGCCGGTGACAAGATCATCACCGCGCTGTTGATCCCCGGTAAGCTGGCTCGCGAAGCCGCCGTGAAGGCGCTCTTCGACGACGTCGGTGCCAAGCTGGTCGCCAAGTTTGGCGCGGACAAGGTGAACGAATTCGTCCTCAAGGACGCCGCCTACTACATCCAGAAGGAAGCCGTCCGCGGTCTCGCCCTTGATCAGGGGAAACGTCTTGATGGCCGTGATTTCGACCAGGTCCGTCCCATCTGGGGCGAGGTCGGCCTGCTGCCGCGCGCGCATGGCTCGGCTACGTTTGCCCGCGGTGAAACGTTGGCGATCTCCCTCGCGACCCTCGGCACCACCGACGACGCCCAGGAGTTCGACTCCTACACCGGAGGCGCGAACGAGAAGAAGTTCATCCTCCACTACAACTTCCCCAACTTCTCCGTTGGTGAGACCGGCCGCATCACCGGCCCCGGCCGTCGCGAAATCGGCCACGGCGCGCTCGCGGAGCGCTCCCTCCTCCCCGTCCTGCCCGGCGCCGACTATCCCTACGCCGTCCGCATCGTGTCCGAGATCATGGAATCCAATGGTTCCACGTCGATGGCGGCGGTCTGCAGCGGTTCTCTCGCCCTCATGGACGCCGGTGTCCCGCTCAAACGCGCCGTCGCCGGCATCAGCGTCGGCCTGTGCACCGCGTTCGACGCGGCCGGCAAGGCCAGTCGCTACCAGCTCATGACCGACATCATCGGCTGGGAAGACGCTTTCTGCGACATGGACTGCAAGATCGCCGGCTCCGAAGTCGGAATCACCGGTTTCCAGCTCGACCTCAAGCTCAAGGGCATCCCCATCTCCCTGATGGAACAGGCGTTGGAGAAGGCCCGGGTGGCCCGTCTCTCGATCCTCGGCGAAATGGCCAAGGTCATCGCGGCTCCCCGCACCGAGATGAGCAGGTATGCTCCCCGTATCGTTCAGGTCCGCGTCAACCCCGAGAAGATCGGCGCGCTCATCGGACCCGGCGGCAAGAACATCAAGCGCATCGTCGAAGAGTCCGGCTGCGAGATCAACATCGAGGACGACGGCACGGTGAACATCTACTCCGTCTCCGCCGAAGGCATGCAGATCGCCCGCAACGCGATCGAAGGCATGACGGCCGAGGCCGAGCTCAACCGCATCTATCGCGGCCGCGTCGTCACCATCAAGGAATTCGGCGCCTTCGTTGAATTCCTTCCCGGCAAGGACGGCCTCGTTCACATCAGCGAACTCGCCAACTTCCGCGTTAAGAAGACCGAGGACATCGTCAAGATCGGCGACGAGATCTGGGTCAAATGCCTCGGCGTCGACGAGAAGGGCAAGGTCCGCCTCAGCCGCCGCGCCGCCATGGAAGACCGCGAGAAGGAACTCGCCGGAGACGCCGCCCCGGCGGCTGCTCCCGCTCCGGACGCTGCGCCCCAGGCCTGATCGTCCGATTGAATCAACTGCGAGGGCGGATTCTTCGGAATCCGCCCTTTTCGTTTCTCCGCGTCGCGGCACGAGGGAGACAATTTGAGTTGCCGCCCCTTTCACCCCTTCCGTTAAATCCGACCGTGTCTCAACAACATACCTTGCGGGAGCCCGCCAGCTTCTCGGGCATCGGCCTTCACAGCGGCAACAAGGTCTCCATGACGTTCCTCCCGGCTCCGGCGGGAACGGGCGTGCGCTTCCGCCGGGTCGATCTCGATGGCAGGCCGGAGGTGGAGGCCCGTGTCGAAAACGTCTCGGAGACGAACCGCTCCACCACCATCGCCAAGGGCAACGTCCGCATCCACACCGTGGAGCACGTGCTGGCCGCGTTCGCAGGCATGGGTGTCGACAACGCGATCGTGGAACTCGACTCGAACGAACCGCCCATCGCCGACGGCAGCAGCCGCGAGTATGTCCGGATGATCCACCAGTCGGGCGTCGTCGCGCAGACCGAGGTCCGCGAACCCTTCAAGATCGTCACGCCGATCGAGCTCAATTCGGGCGAGACCTCGATGACCCTGTTCCCGCACGACAAGTTCAAGATCACCTGCACCAGCGCCGACCGGAAAGGCCGCTTCACCCAGTTCTACAGCGTCGAGTTGAGCCAGGAGACATGGGAGCGCGACATCGCCCATGCCCGCACGTTCTGCTTCTACGAGGAGATCGAGTTCCTCATCAAAAACGGCCTGATCAAAGGCGGCAGCCTGGAGAATGCCGTCGTCATCCGTGAAGACGCGGTCCTGACCAACGAACCGCTGCGGTATGCCGAGGAATTCGTCCGGCACAAGATCCTCGACATCATCGGCGACCTGTCGCTCATCGGCCGGCCCATCCTCGGCCACGTCATCGCCATCAAGCCCAGCCACACGGCCAACACTGAGCTGGCCAAGCAGGTGGTCGCGCAGATCAAGAAGCCCCTTCAGCAGGCCCAGACCTTCGCGCCGCCGCCGTTGGCCGCCAAGGAACCCGAAACCCTCGTCAAGGACGGTGCCGTCCTCGACATCATGCAGGTCATGAAGATCCTGCCTCACCGGCCGCCATTCCTCATGGTCGACCGCGTGACCAAGATCGAGGGCAGCAAGGTCATCGCCATGAAGCAGGTCACCATGGGCGAACCTTACTTCGCCGGGCACTTCCCAGGACACCCCATCATGCCCGGCGTGCTCCAGCTCGAAGCCATGGCCCAGGTCGCCGGCATCCTCATGATGCGTCAGGCGGAGAACGCCGGGAAGATCGCCTACTTCATGTCCGCCGAGAACGTGAAGTGGCGCAAGCCCGTCCGCCCCGGCGACACCCTCATGATCGAAGTCGACATGACCAAGTCCCGCGGAAAGATCGGCAAGGCCAAGGGCGTCTGCACCGTCGACGGGGAGACCGTTAGCGAAGCCGACGTGACCTTCATGCTCGTCGACAAGGAAGCATGAGCGCACGGATCCACCCCACCGCCGTCATCCACATCGGAGCGCAGATCGGACCTGACTGCGAGATCGGGCCCTACTGCATCGTCGGCGAGCACGTCGTCGTCGGGCCCGCCTGCAGGCTGCATTCCCACGTCGTCATCGACGGCCACACCACCCTGGGTCGGCAGAACGAAGTCTTCCCTTTCGCCTGCCTCGGGATGAAGACTCAGGACTTGAAGTGGCAGGGCGGCATCAATCGCACCGTCATCGGCGACCACAATGTCTTCCGCGAACACGTCACCGTCCACGCCGCCACCGGCGACGGAGACGCCACCGTCGTCGGCTCGCACAACACCATCCTCGCCTACTGCCACGTCGCGCACGATTGCCAGCTCGGCAGCCACATCATCATGTCCAACGTGGCCACACTCGCCGGCCATGTGACCGTCGGCGACCATGCCGTCATCGGCGGACTCGCGGCCGTGCACCAGTTCTGCCGCATCGGGAAGTTCTCCATGATCGGCGGCTGCTCCAAGGTCGTGCAGGACATCCCGCCCTTCATGATCGGCGACGGCAACCCGGCCGAGACCCGCACCATCAACAAGGTCGGGATGGAGCGCCACGGCGTCTCCGAGGAAGCCCAGGCCGCCATGCGCCAGGCCTACAAGATCCTTTTCCGCGAAGGCCTCACCGTCTCCAACGCCCTCGCCAAGCTCGAAGCCGACCTGCCCAAGCTCCCCGAGATCGAGCACCTCATCGACTTCGCCAAGACCAGCCAACGCGGACTGGCGAAGTAGCATTGCGTTTGGCATCTCGGTGCAGGTGTGGAGCACCGGAAGAAAGTAGCCCACGGCGTGAGCCGTGGGTTTCGTTTTGAATAAACCTGAGCCCTGGAAGGGCGACAGAAATGTGTTTGCCGCTCGTCCGGAGCTTTTCCGTCCTTAACGCCGAACCCCGGGCTCACGCCCGCGGCTTCTTTATTTCGCTGCTCCGAAGTTTGGTTGAGGCCCCCCTGGAGAATCCCCCGTCAGTCCGCCTGGAAGTCGCTGAATGCCGAGGGGAGAAGCCCGGTCACCGTGTAGCGCCGGATGTCCTTGGGCTTCGCGGGATCAGCCACGAACACTTCGGCCTTGGGCGCGTATTCGATGAGCAACTGGCGGCAGGCGCCGCAGGGCGAGACTGCTCCATTGGCCACGACGGCCACGGCGATGAAGTCCTTCTTGCCCTCGGTCAACGCCTTGAAGAGCGCGACACGTTCGGCACAGCAAGTCAGTCCGTAGCTCGCGCTTTCCACGTTGGCGCCGCCGATGATTTCGCCCTTGCGCGTGAGCAGCGCGGCCCCGACCTGGAACTTCGAGTAGGGCGACACCGAACGCTTTCGCGCAGCGATGGCGGCTTTGACAAGGCGGCGTTGATCAGGCGGAGGCAGCATGAAGTTCGGCGAATTTGCGCAGAAATATCGCCATGGACGGAGCCTGACGACTGGCGACCTCGAGGACTTCCTGATGGGAGAGAGGCTGCTTCGAAATGCCGGCGGCCAGGTTGGAGATGCAGCTCACGCCGGCCACCCGCATGCCGCACTGGCGCGCCACGATCGCCTCGGGAACGGTGCTCATGCCGACGGCATCGGCGCCGAGTTTGGCAAAGGCCCGGATCTCGGCCGGCGTCTCGAAGCTCGGTCCATGCACGGCCAGGTAGACGCCCTTCTTCATCGGGAGTTTCGCAGCCTTGGCCGCCTGCTCGCTGACCTTGATCAGCTTGGGATCGTAGGCGACTGAAAGGTCGATGAACTGGATCGTGCCGGGATAGGTGACGCCGCGGAGCGGGTTGTCGCCCATCAGATTGATGTGGTCCGTGATGGCCATGAGCGTGCCGGGTTTGAGGCCGCTCGTGATGCCGCCGGCGGCGTTGGTCAGGAGCACGGTCTTGATGCCCAGGGCGGCGAGCACGCGGATGGGGAAGGTCACCTTGTCGAGCGAATGGCCTTCGTAGAAGTGGGCCCGGCCCTTCAGCACCACCACGGACACGTTGCCGAACGTCCCGAAGACGATCTTGCCCGCGTGTCCGCTCACGCCCGCCGCCGGAAATCCCGGCGCTTCGCGGAAGGGGATCTCCTTCACGACGGTCAATTCGGACAATGAGTGCTGGAAACCGCTGCCGAGCACCAGGGCGAGCGTGGGGCGCAGGGAGGTCTGTTTCTTGAGGAAGGCGGCGGTGGTGCGGCTGTCGTGGTTCACAGGGTGGCGGCTTGATTTGAAACGGTTGGCTCTTACGCTGGGCGGACTTTACGAAGTTATGGAATTAAACAACGACGAAATCCGGCGTTACTCCCGGCACCTCATCCTTCCCGAGGTCGGCCTCGCCGGACAGAAGAAGATCAAGGCGACCAAGGTCCTCTGCATCGGAGCCGGCGGGCTTGGCTCGCCCATCGCCATGTATCTCGCCGCGGCGGGCATCGGCAAGATCGGCATCGTCGACTTCGACACCGTCGATTTCTCCAACCTCCAGCGCCAGATCATCCACGGCACCGAAGACGTCGGCCGTCCCAAGGCCGAGTCGGCCAAGGAGACCATCGCTTCGATCAACCCCAACGTCGAAGTCGTCATCCACAACACCCGCATCAGCGCGGAGAACGCCTTCGACCTGATCGCGCCCTACGACATCGTCGTCGATGGCACGGACAATTTTCCCACGCGTTACCTGACCAACGACGCTTGCGTCCTGCTCAAAAAGCCCAACGTCTACGGCTCCATCTTCCGCTTCGAGGGCCAGGCCAGCGTCTTCGCGCCGCACCTCGGCGGACCCTGCTACCGTTGCCTCTACCCCGAGCCTCCGCCGCCGGGAATGGTTCCGAGCTGCGCCGAAGGCGGCGTCCTCGGCGTGCTGCCCGGCATCATCGGCTGCATCCAGACCAACGAGATCCTCAAGCTCGCCCTCGGCAAAGGCACCTCGCTCGTCGGTCGTCTCCTGCTCTTCAACGCCCTCGACATGAAGTTCCGCGAGCTGAAGCTGCGCCGCGATCCTTCCTGCCCGCTCTGCGGCGACAAGCCGTCCATCACGGCGCTCATCGACTACGACCAGTTCTGCGGCATCATGCCCGAGCCCGCCAATCCGGGGCAGAATCCCGATGAGGTCACCGTGCAGGACATGAAGAAGGCCCTCGACGATCCGAAGCTCGGCATCAAGGTCGTCGACGTCCGCGAGCCCGACGAATACCAGATCGCCAAGGTCGCCGGTGTGCCGCTGCTCCCGCTCAGCCAGCTTCCGCAGCGCTTCACCGAGCTCGACCCGAACGTCCAATACTACCTCCACTGCAAGGGCGGCGTCCGCTCCATGAAGGCGCTGAAGTTCCTGCGTGAACAGGGCTTCAAGTATGTGAAGAGCGTCAAGGGCGGCATCGGCGCGTGGTCCGACGAGATCGACCACGGCGTGGCCAAGTATTGAGCCCACGGATCAACTGATCTTCGCGACGGCACCGGCTGAACTCCGGTGCCGTTTTGTTTGGGGCGTTTCCGCCGCGTCGCCTCCGGCTGTTTGACAAAGCGGAAGGCAACAAGTCCACTGACGACATGGCTGAAGCTCCAAAAAAGCAGACCAAAAGCAGGCGGATCGAACTCGGCGGCCACATCGTCGTCGATCCCCGCATCTGCCACGGCAAGCCAACCTTCAAGGGCACACGGATTCTTGTGCAGCAGGTGCTGAACGACGTCGCTTCGGGCAAATCCTGGGAATTCATCAGCAAGGTCCGCTGGGGCGGCAGGGTCTCCGTCGCGGCCATTGCCGAAGCCGTTTCGCTCGCGCAGAAAGCCTTTCTGAACCAGCGAGGCCATCTCAAGCCGGCTAGTGAAGATCTCCCCGTGGCCGCATGATCCTGCTGGACGAGAACATCCCTGAAGACCAGCGGGATGCCCTTCGCAAGTTCGGGTTCAAAGTCCGACAGATCGGTTTCGAGGTGGGCACGTTCGGCATGGCTGACGAGGAGATCATTCCCCTTCTGCACAAACTCGGGGACGCCACGCTGATCACCCACGACCGCGACTTCTTCGAGCCGGACTGGATTCACCCGGCCTACTGCCTGGCTTTCCTAGATATTCCAGAGGAAGATCTGGCCGATGTCGCGAGAAGGTTTCTCCAGCACACCGCGTTCAATACGTCGGCCAAGCGCATGGGCAAGGTGGTGTCCGTGGGCCGCTCAGGCATAGGCCTCCTTCAGAAGAAACGTCGGCAACCCGTCTTCATCGACTGGGAGGAGTAGGCGGCCAAGAGCCGATTCCAACACGGCGTCGGATGTTTTTCGTCGCCGTGTTGGAATCGGACTTAGCTGCCACGGAATCCGTATGTTGAACCAATGCGGGGCAAAGAGACACCGAACCAAAATCATCGGGCCTCATCGATCAGGAAACGTCGATACAGTGAAAGCGCCTCGTCGCTCAAAGCACAGTTCCGTGAATTTGCAGAGCCGACCAGTAATGTTCCATCGGATGCAAGGGCTCTCGACCATTCACGCGGCCGTATGATATGAACCAACCGGTCCCGCTTAACTATCAGATGATCGACGGCCGCTTTCGCCTTTTTAGAGGAAGGCAGTTTCCAAGCCCAACCTCCGGGAAACTCTGCGGAATGATACGGGAAGCTTTCAATGCAGACAATTCTGTCGGCCAGAAAGCTCAAGGCTCCCAGTTCGGAACCGTGCCGAGGCGCAAAGTCCTTGATCAGCTTTCCAAGAACTCGGTTCCACCAACGGAAACCCGGATGCCAGGCAAACTCCGGGTTCAGAAAGAAGAACGGAAACTTTCCTGGTGGGATGGTCTGCCGCAGATTTTGCCATAGCGCATCCTGGAAACCTCCATGACCCGTTTCTGAGAGGTCTCCTGGCTCGAATCCGGGGTTTGCTAAAACAATGACCACTCGGCTTCGCTCCAACGATCCGATGAACGGCTTTGGGATAAGCGAGGCAATGATTCGCCGGTCAGGCCCTTTAGTCCTCAAATGATCTCGAAAGAACTCCGTGGGGCTTTGCGGGTGGATGGCCCCCTTGTCGATGACGTGTTTGCGATCCAGAGGATGCAAGAAGCCCGCCGGCTTTTCGGCGCACTCCAGCTTTCTCCAAAACTCAACGAGATCTGAGATGCTATCCATGTTTCCCATGTTCCATCGCTCATCCCACCAGCCGATACCAGTTGTCCCGCTGCTTCGGCTCGTAGCCGAGTTCGGTGATGAGGCGCTGCATGTCGGCTACGCCCATGCGGAAGGTGGTGCCGGCGCTGCTGACCACGTTCTCCTCGATCATGATCGAACCGAGATCGTTCGCCCCATACTTGAGCGCCACTTGCCCGATCTCCTGGCCCTGCGTCACCCACGAGCTTTGGATGCTCGGGATGTTGTCGAGGTAGATGCGGGCCAGCGCCTGCGTCTTGAGGTATTCGTGTGAGCCGACCGTCGGCGCCTTCAGCACGGCGTTCTCCGGCTGGAAGGTCCAACAGATGAAGGCGGTGAACGCGCCGCCTTTCAGCGAACCGTTCTCCAAGGCTGTGGCGTAGGCGGCGGCTCGGTTCATCGGGGAGCCGGCATCCGGGATCGGCAATACGGCCAACGAAGCGTCCTGATGGCTCCGCACCACTTCCAGATGCTCGAGCCGGTCGTCCATGGTCTCCACATGGCCGAACATCATCGTGACGGAACTGGCGAGGCCGAGCTTGTGCGCGGTGTCCATTACGCCCATCCATTCGGCCGTGTTGGCCTTGAGCGGGGCGATGCGTTTGCGGATGCGGTCCACGAGAATCTCGCCGCCACCGCCGGGAATGCTGCCGAGGCCGGCGGAGACGAAATCGCGGATGATCTTCTCGACCGGTTCGTTGAAGACTTCCTGGAAGTGAATGAACTCGCTCGGGCTGAAGCCGTGGATGTTGAAGCCGGGAAACTTGTCGCGGACATGGCTCAGGAGATCCAGATACCACTGCTTAGTCAGCTTGGGATGGTGCCCGCCCTGCATCAGCATCTGCGCGCCGCCGAGGGCGATGGTTTCCTCGATCTTCTTGTCCAGCTCGTCGAGGGAGATGACGTAGCTGTCGGCATCCTTCTCCGTCCGCCAGAACGCGCAGAACTTGCAGTAGACGTTGCAGACGTTGGTGTAGTTGACGTTGCGGTCGACGATGTAGGTGACGACGTCGTTGCCGCGTCCGCCGTGGGCGGCGGCGCGATGGAGTTGGCGGCGGCGGTCGGCCAAAGCGCCGAGTTCCTCCAGCGGCAGGGCGCTGAGCCGACGGGCTTCATCGAGGGAGATGCGGCCGCCGTCCCAGACTTTTTGCAGGAGATCATCCAACGTCGCGTCGTAGACCATGGATGTAACTTAGGCGCGCGGCGTGGGGACTTCAACGAGTTGCCCGTGTGAAGGCGGTAATTCAGTTGCGCTTCTGAGAGCAGCAGAAAGGCAGAACTGCCGCCGAGAAGCTCGGCTTCCCCCAGTGTGTTGCCGGCTTGCAGCCGGCAAATCCATTGTCGTCTTGAGGGCAGAGGATAAACAGAACTGCCGGCCACGAGGCGCGGCAGCGCATTCTCAGCTCACGAAGGTCGGATCGAAGACCGTGTGGCCGGAGTGTTTGCGGAGAAGTTCGACGAACTTGGCCAAGCCGCGCTTCTCGTCCTCGCCCAAGTGGTAGTGGATGTGCCAGCTGAGGTAGTCCTTGCGGAAAGCCAGGTCGAACTCCGCCCGGTCGCGGATGATATCGTCGAGCGTGTCCTGACCGAAGTCGCGCGTTTCGCGGAGGATGCGGCGCAGTTCCTTCGTGTCGCGGTCGCGGCGCAACGCCCACACGGCGTAGACGAACGGCAGATTGGTCAGCTCCATCCAGGCCGAGCCGAGATCCCAGATCTGGTGGGAAGGATTCGTGCGCCGAAAACGGATCGCCGGATCGCCGATGAGCAGGACGTTTTCCGGCATCAGCTCGGGCGTGTAGTCGATCAACGGCACGAACTCCGGGCGGATGCCGCGTTCGCCCAGCAACACGCGGAGCAGGTTCACGCTCGTGAGCGACGCCGGATCACAATGCACCAGCGTCAACTCCTCCAGCGGCGTCGTGTGCGCGAGGTAGACGCTGAAAACTTCGCCGAGCGAACCGATGCAGATGCCGTCGAGGATGTCGTAGCGGTCGTTGAAGAGCACTTCCGTCACGCTCAACAGGGCGGCGTCCAGCTCGCCCGCGCGCAGCATGTCGCCGAGGCGCGAGGGGACGACGAACTGGATCTGGTCCTCGATGCCGCGCGTGAGCGGCACGGCGTTGAGGTAGGGCACGGAACCGACCTTGAAGCCGGACAATGTCATCTCCAGCACGTCGTCCTCGGGATTGATCTCGATCAACGGGTCCGCCTTGGGCGGGCGCGGCAGGCCCTTTTCACCGGCGGGCCCGGCGAGGCGGAGTTTTGGGAGGTCTTCGGGCCAGGCCATGTCAAAGGTTTCAGAACTGGTCTTCCGTCAGGCCTGATTGTTTCAAGATTGAGCGAAAGGTTCCGGTGGGAATGTCGCCGGGGTGCATGGCCACGTAGGTTTGGCGGCCATCGGCATGGCGGAGAACCGCGTGGGAACCGGACTGCCGTTTGATGATGAACCCGGCGCGTTGCAGGCGTGCCAGCACTTCACGCGCTTTGTAGGGCATGGTCTGGAACTTCGAGCGTGGAGAAGAGGATTTCGGACGGGGCCGGACTGGATTCCCCATTGGCCCGGCGTTCCGCCAGCCAGACATCCAGGAGCTCAACCGCTGCGGAGCGGGCACCGTCCACACCAAGGCCGTGGGTGGTCAGCCCCAGGCTGGGAATGTGGGCGTAGTAGAAACCGGGCGGGAATCCATCTTCCTCGATCCGCTCAAAGAGAACTCCGTATTGCATGGCAGTAAGGTGCCCCGCGGGCTGGCAGTGGTCAACGGTGCGGCGGCTGCCGGCACCCGAGCCAAGCGCGGCGCATTGGCTGATGTGAGCAGTCGAGACACGCGCGAGGCGGCATGCCGTTCCTGCCGCCACCCTTCAAGGCAACCGCCCGCTTCAGGAATGAAGCGGGCGGTTCTTCTTTTCCAAGCGAGCCCTCGGCAATTCTGCCAGCGCCAGATGGACCAGACATCGCACTGGGCGTGAGGCTCCTCCGGATGTGTGGCGGCCAGCTTGGTCTGGATCTCAATCGCCCGGCGCCAGTCCGGGATCAGGCCGAGATTGGAGACCTCGGAGTTGGAGAATACGTCAGGGAAGCCGCCGCAGTTTGTGATGGCGCTAATTCCCCCGCCGATTTCGATCAAGTCTGAGCCGACGTATTGGAATCCACATTCGGCAATCCATTCCTTCGGATCGCTCGCCGGGTTCCTGGCGAGAGACAGGAAGTTGAAGTCGGACCGGTTCAGTAGCTTTGTTTGCAGGTAAGAGAAATCCCAGAAGTAGTCTATTTGGAAGTCTTCCTGGATGTTGTGCTTCCAGTCTTCGTCGCAATCTACACCGACAAGTCGCGGACAAAGGATGCCGTCAAAAAGCACCTCGTCTAACTGCGAGAGTCCCGACCATTTGACATACTTCTGCCACGATTGTCCGGCCGAAGGACCGAAGCGCTCTTTCGCAGTGTAAGCGAAAGGTGTTATGTTCCGGCGCCCTTTTTGAACTCCCGTTTCACTTGCTCGCCAGCTCCGTCTCCTTCGTCCGCTGTGCCCCCGCGTCACCGCCCGCTTCCTTGGCCGAGAGCGCGGCGGCTTGGGGTTCTTCCCAGACCTTGATGGGCTCGTAGAAGGTGTTGCGTTGAACGGGCGTGCGGCCGGCTTCGCGGATGGCTTTCACCATGGCGGCCTCGGTCTGGAGCTGGGGCGACTTGGCGCCGGCCATGTGGAAGATGTGTTCCTCGATGATCGTGCCATGGATGTCGTCCGCGCCGTAGCTGAGGGCGACCTGCGCCATCTTCATCCCCATGCCGACCCAGTAGGCGGTGAGGTGGTCGAAGTTGTCGAGAAACAGCCGGGCCACGGCCAGCGTGCGGAGCTGGTCGAAGCCGGTCGGGGGATGATCGACGGGAATGCCGTTGTTGTCCGGCTGATACGGCAGGGCAATGAAACCGACGAAACCCTTGGTCTCGTCCTGGAGCTTGCGCAGCCGGCTCAGGTGATCGACGCGGTCGGCCAACGTTTCAACGTGGCCGTAGAGCATGGTGCAGGTGCTGCGGCCGCCGAGCTGGTGCCAGGTGCGGTGGACATCAAGGTATTCCTCGGCGGATTCCTTGCCCTTGGCGATGGCGCTGCGGACTTCTTTCCGGAAGATTTCCGCGCCGCCGCCAGTGAGAGATTCGAGCCCGGCCTCCTTCAGTTCGGCGAGCGTGTCGCGGACGGATTTCTTCGCCAGCCAGGCGAGGTGGAGAATTTCGATGGCCGTGAAGCACTTCAACTGGAGCCTGGCATCGAGCGCCTTCAGGGCCTTGAGGAATCCGGTGTAGTGGCTGAAGGGCAGGGACGGATGCAGGCCGCCGACGATGTGGAGTTCGGTGATGCCGAGGGCCAGGGCTTCGCGGGCCTTCTGGACGATCTGCTCGATGCTCAGCTCGAAGCCGTCCTGGTCGCGTTTCTTGCGGCTGAAGGCGCAGAACTGGCAGCTGAGGATGCAGTAGTTCGAGTAGTTGATGTAGCGGTTGACGATGTAGGAGGCGTGGTTGCCGACCTTGCGGGCGCGGGCGAAGTCGGCCATCGCGCCGAGGGCGTTGAGGTCCTTGGTCTCGAACAGGCGCAGCGCGTCGGCTTCGGTCAGCCGTTCACCGGCGACGACCTTGTCGTAGAGGTCGCGGAGCTCGCTGTGCTTCAGGGCAAACATCGTCATGTCGTGGTGAACCTAGCAGGCGGCCGACTGAAGGAAAGGCCGTCAGCGGTTCACGGTTTCTCGGTTGGCGCAGCGAAGCCACCTTTCACCGAGAGGAACTTCGAGAGCTGGGTCCGCGTGTTTTCGAAGGTGAAGGCGGCGTAGACGGTGTGGAATTCGGCGGGATCGATCACCCAATCGGCTGCGGCCTTGGCGCATTCGAGCTTCCGGTCGTCGAAGGAGAAGAGCTTCAACATTTCCAGCACCTGCCGCGAGGCGATGCGCCCGCGCGCGCCCGCACCGACGACTTTGGCGAGGGCGAGCTTGGAGTCGTCGAAGGACTCCCGTTTGAGAGACGCGAGGATCTCGCCAAGCTCCTTGTCGGTCAGTGGCGGCGGACCGGCCGGACGCGGTGCGACTCCGCCAGGGCTTCGGGGTGTTGCGGGCGTGGTGCGCTGCTCCCATTGGATCCGGTCGTGCAGGCGGAAGACCTTGGAGAACGTTGGGAAGGCATCGTAAACGTCGTAGAAGTTCTCGGGATCGATGGTGAAGCGATACGCCTCGGCCGCGAACTCGATACGGCTATCCTCGTTGGTGATGGTGAGCGCCATGCGCTTCACCTGCGCGCTGGAGACGCCTCGAGGAAAGAGCGTGGTGGTGGCGCGTTGAAGGCGTTCGGCGTCGTTCGGGGCCTGCTTCCATTCGTCGAGCCGCCGTTGGAACTCCTGCTCGGGAAAAGGTCGGCGTGCTTCGACGACGCCGGCTGCGGTCGCATCTGTGAGGAACGTGGCGAGGAGAATGACGGCGGCGACGAGGGTTTGGAGTGCCTTCATGCGGGTCCTGGTTTCTTTGGTGTTCTATTTGCCGGCGGCGTAGTCGTCCCAGAGGCGGTCGATCTCGGCTTTGGTCATGGCGCCGTCGGCGGTCACGAAACGGTAGCGGGCGATGTAAGGTTCGCCGGGTTTGATCTCCATGTCGCCGAGTTGCTGCGGGGCGTAGCAGAAGAACGGTTCGGTCGGATGCAGGCGGATGGGCTGGGGGAACCGGTAGTTCGATGGATGGCAAAGGATCGCGGTGCCCGCGATGCCGCCGTCGAGCACGCCGCCGTTCCAGGCCCACTTGCCGCGCGTCTCGTTGATCTTGAGCCGGTCGGTGTCGCCGTTCGAGGTGAGGTAGAGGCCATTGGTAGCGCCGTTCCAGGCCCAGTTGCCACGGAAGCCGAGGCCGCCGTAGCGATAGAGCGGCAGCTTCAACGGCGACGCGGTCGAGCAGGTCTGGGTGGAAACGAGGTCGATGATGAAAAGCGGCTTCGGCGAGGAAACGGCTTTGGCGCGGATCTCCCAGACTTCGTTCAGGGCGGTCTTGGGTTCCGGCGCGAGCAGGTCGACGAACTTGTGCCGCGCGATGAGGCCCGCGCCCGAGGTGTCGCTCCAGACCTTGTCCACGGCGACGAATTCCACGAGCCCCTTCTTGTCGCCCATGTTCCAGAAGTCCGGCGTGCGCCCCTCGAACTCGGTGTGCGTCCAGGGCGCCCAGATGCCGTGGTGATGGATGTGGTTGCGTGGAAAGTCGTCCGTGACCACGCGGCCGCCCGGGGTGGAGACGGGGTGGATGTAGCCTCCGCGCACAAAGGTTTCCTTAATGTCGGCGCGGGGCAGTTCCCCGGGTTCGGCCTGGTAGCGGAACATCTCCGTGGTCCCGGCGCGGAAGACGATCTGTTTGCCTTCGCGTTTGGCGGTGACAGGCGCATCGGCGGCGCCGGCGGAAACAGCCGTTAAGACGCAGACAAGCCGGGCGAGGAACGGAAGGATCATAGGTGAAGTTCTGTCCGGGCGGCGGAAACGGTCAAGCCATGGAAAAAAAGCCGGCAGATCGTGGGACCTGCCGGCTTTTGAATTGGGTCGTGGCCTACTTCGACGTCTTGAGGAACGCGGCGATGTCGGCGAGATCCTGCGGCGTGAGGCCCATCTGGTCCGCGCTCATCATGAGCGAACGGCCGAGGTTCTTCTTACCGGCGATCCGGTTCTTGGGAACCATCTGGGTCAGGCCACCGGCGGACTGGATGATCGTGGGGTCGCCTTCGGAAAGGATGAGGCCCTGGATCACTTCATTGTTCTTGAGGGCGAGCTCGTAGCCGGTGAAGCCGGACGCGATGTCGGCGGATGGATTGATGATCGAGTTGATCAACACCTCGGTCGTCTGGCGCGAGGCCCAGCCGGTCAGGTTGGGCGCGTAGTCGACGCCGTTCTCGCCGACGCGGTGGCAGGCGTAGCACGCGGCGGTCTTGGCTGCACCGGCCTTGGCGTCGCCCTTGAGTTTGATGACGTCGGCCACGGCATACTTCGGCGCTTCGGGTGCGGGCATCGAAGCGGGCGTGAGTTCGATGCTTTCGGGATCATAGATGCCGCGCTTCTTCAGTTCGCCGCCGAGCTGATGTTCTTTCCAGGTGCTGTCCTTCAGGTTCATGAGCCACCAGAAGGCGTCGGCCTTGGCGGGGCCGTCGGCCTTGGCGGCGACTTCGAGCATCGCGTCGGCGGCTTCCTTCGAGCTGTTGAAACCGATGACCGTCACGGCCGCCTTGCGTTCGGCGCTGGTCAAAGTCTTTGCGACGGCGCGGGCCGTGAAGTCGGCGATGCTTTGCGGAGTGTGCAAACGCCAGGCGAGGCCGGCGAATTGCGCGGACCATTGCAGGGAGTCGGGGTTGTTCAGGACGGGTTTCACGAAGTCGTAGACCTGCGACTCCTTGCCCTTGGCGCCAGTGCCCCAGGCCTCGAGGTAAGTGCGGTCCTTGCCGTCGTAACCCTTCGCGACGGCGAGGAGGATGTCCTTCGACTGGTCGAACGTCATGTCGCGCATGGCCAAGGCGACTTCGCGGCGGACGGCGGGCGAGGGATCGACGGCGAGCTTCGACGCGGTGGCGAGGAGGTTGTGGTTCTGGCGGCGCAACGCGCGGAACGCGACGACGCGGGCCTGCGCATCCTTGTTCTTCAGTTCGCCTTCGACCTGCTTGATGCCTGCGGCACCGAGTTGCGAGAGGATCCAGATGGCGCGGGCGCGGACGTAGGGATTCTCATCCTGCAGGAGCTTGGTGACGGGCTTGAGGGCCTTGTCGCCCATGGCGACGAGCGCGAGTCCGGCGGTTCCCCGGACGTTCACAGCCGGGCTCTTCAGGCCGGCGATGGCGCCCTCGACGGTGCCGAAGTCCACTTTGGCGACCTTCGATTTGAAGCCCTTCGGAGCGATGCGGTAGATCGTGCCCGACAGGGTGTCGTCCCAGTCGGCATGGCCGCCGACGCGCGCATCGAACCAGTCCGCGACGTAGATCGCGCCGTCGGTTCCGACCGTCACGTCCGACGGACGGAACATGGTCTTGAGTTCCGGATCAGGAAGGCGGCGTCCACCTTTGAAGTCGGTGCCGGCGTATTCGCCTTCCTTGTTCGAGGTGATGAAGTCGAAGCGTTCGAGCTTGAAGCCCGCGCCATCGGGAACGGGCTTGTAGCCGAAGACGACGTTGCGTCCGGGTTCGCAGCTCAACAGCAGTCCGCGGTTGTCCTTGCCGAGCGCACCGTCCTCGTAGAACGCGATGCCGGTCGGCGAACCGCCGCCGTAGACGTCGCCCGAGGGCATCACGCCCGGATCTTCCTGGCGCCATTCGGCGATCGGAGTGCTCTGGCCTGGCCGACGGTCGGCGCCCCAGGAGCGTTTGCCGTCGGCCGAGCAGAATCCGGCGTTGCCGTATTCCAGCAGGAAGGCCGTGCGGCAGGCCGGGGGATCATCGTTGTCATTCTGGAAGACGTCGCCGTAGGCGGTGACGGTCTGCTCGTAGCTGTTGCGGAAATTGTGGCCGATGATGTTCACGGCCGAACCGTTGGGGTTCATGCGCGCCGCGAAACCTCCGATCCAAACATTGCCGTCGTCGCTCTTCTGGCCGGCGATGTTGCGGGGGTTCCAACCCAGGTCGGCCTGGCCGGGATCGTAGGCGCTGCCGATGCGGAAGGTCTTGCCCGACTTGTCCGTGAACATCGCGCCGCAGTTGCCGCTGTTGAAGTAATACTGGCCGTCCGGTCCCACGGTGATGCTGTGGACCGTGTGGTCGTGGATGCGGGCGTTGAAGCCGTGGAGGAGCACTTCGCGCTTGTCGACGGCGGGATCGAACTTCATGTCCCGGTTCACATCGGTGTAGACGATGATGTCAGGGGCCATCGAGACGATGATCTTGTTGTCGATCACGGCCACGCCCATCGGGGCGAGGAGGAACGGCTCCTGCACGAAGGTCCATGACTTGTCGGCTTTGCCGTCGCCGTCGGTGTCTTCCATCACGACGATGCGGTCGCCTTCGGGCTGGCGTTTGGAATGGCTGCGGTAGTTGACGCCCTCGGCGACCCAGAGGCGGCCGTCCTTGTCGAAGTCGAAGTTCGTCGGGTTCCTCAGCATTGGCGATGAGGCGAACACGGTGACCTCGAGCTTGGGATCGGCGGTCTTGAGCATGGTCGTCGGCACGATGGTGTCGGCGGCGTGGAGGCCTCCGAGCGTGCAGAGCGAGGCACAGGAGAAGAGTGTGAGCGCTTTCATGGATTGGTGAGTCGCCGGAATTTCGCTGAGTCCGAAGCCGGAAAGCAATCCTGCATCGGGCAGGAAGAAGATGAAGCGCAGAAAGGGCGCACAAAACAGAGGCGAACGAGGCCTTGTTTGAAACTGGCTTCCGGCTCAGGAGGAGTCCCCCGTTTATTGGCACGTGGCCACATCGTGATCCCACGGAGCTTGGGAAGATAGGAGATGCGGTGGCTGTAAACAGGTCGGTCCTATGGGCCTGTTCTGAGCTGTGGCTCGGCGTCCAGCCGCAGTGCGGCCGAACTCAACCCGCGTCACGCGCCGGCGTTGAGCGCTTCAAGATCCGACCAGCGGGCGTAGAGCTTGGCGGTCTTGGCTTTGGCGGCGTCGAGTTCGGCGATGACGGCGTTGGCCTTGGAGCCCTGGGTCTTGAAGAACGCGGGATCGGCCAGCGCGACTTCCAGCTTGGCGACGGCGGCTTCGGCTTCGTGGATGGTCGTCTCCATGCCTTCGAGTTCCTTCTGATCCTTGAAGGAGAGCTTCTTCTTTTTGGCAGTTGGCGGGTTGTTCGTGGCTGGCTGGTTGGACGACGCCTTGGTCGATGCAGCAGCCGACTTCGATTCTGCGGCGGCGATCGCTTCGCGACGGCGTTTCTCCAGGTAGTAGTCGTAGTTGCCGACGCTGTAGTTCAGGCGACCGTCGCCTTCGAACGCGAGGATGCCGGTGCAGACGCGGTTCAGGAAGTAGCGGTCGTGGCTGACGACGAGCACGCAGCCTTGGAAGGCGAGAAGGGCTTCTTCCAACACGCGGAGAGTCTGGAGATCGAGGTCGTTCGTGGGCTCGTCGAGGATGAGGAAGTTGCCGCCCTGCTTGAGAATACGCGCGAGGAGTAGCCGGCTGCGTTCGCCGCCGCTGAGCCACTTCACCTGTTTGGTGATGCGGTCGTCGGTGAAGAGGAACCGTTTGAGGTAGGCGCGCAGGGAAAGCTTGGTGTCGCCCCAGATGACGAACTCGGTGCCGTCGCTGACTTCCTCGAGCACGGTGCGGTCTTCGCGGAGTTGGAGGCGGCCCTGGTCGACGTAGTTGAACTTCGTGAGCTGGCCCGTCCGGACTTCGCCTTCGGTGGGCGGGTTTTGGCTGATGAGGATGCGGAGAAGCGACGTCTTGCCCAGGCCGTTGCGGCCGGTGATGCCGATGCGCTGGCCGGAGGCGAAGGTCAGGTCGAGCCCGCGGAACAACCAGCGTCCGGGCGGGGTTCCAGGCGCCGTCGGAATCTGGAAACCGACGCCGGCCAGGTCGGCCACGCGGTTGCCGAGCGGCGGTGCCGGCGGGATGCAAAGCTCCATGTCCGACTCGCTCGGGGGCGGGGCGTCGTTCAACGCGTCGTCGTAGCGGTCGAGCCGGCTCTGCGACTTGGTCGTGCGGGCCTTCGGCTGGCGACGCACCCAGTCGATCTCGCGCCGGAGGAACATCTGGCGCTTGTGCTCCTGCAGTTCCTCGGTGGCGAGACGTTCGGAGCGTTCGAGGATGTAGTCGCTGTAGTTGCCGGAGTAGCGGTCGAAGCCGCCATTGCGCAGCTCGATGATGTCCGTGGCGACGCGGTCGAGGAAGTGCCGGTCATGCGTCACGACGAGCAACGCGCCCGGATAGTCGGCGAGGAACTCCACGATCCATTCGACGCTCTCCGTGTCGAGGTGGTTGGTCGGTTCATCGAGGATGAGCAGATCGGGCTGGGCCACGATGGCGCGGGCAAGGGCGACGCGGCGTTTCTCACCGCCGGACAGGGGCCCGATCGCACTGTCGGCCGGAGGGCACCCGAGTTCCGAGAGGGCCTGCTTGATGCGGGAATCGAGGTTCCAGCCGTCGAAGTGCTGGATGCGTTCCTCGACCTCGGCGTGGCGCGGGGAATCGCCGGGCATGGTCTCGAACTGGTGGATCAGTTCCAGGATGTGGGCCGCGCCGGAACGGACGTTCTGCTCCACGGACAGGGCGGCATCGAGGGTGAAGTCCTGCGGCAGGTAGCCGACGACCAGGCCGCGACGGCGGGTGACGTTGCCGGAGTCGGGCGTGAGTTCGCCGGCGAGGATGCGGAGCAGGGTGGACTTGCCGGCGCCGTTGCGCCCGACGAGGCCGATGCGGTCATGCTCGCCCACGGCCAGCGAGGCGTGGTCGAAGAGCACCTGCTCGTTGTGACGCAGTTCCAGGTCCTGGGCGGTGATGATGGCTTCGTAACTCAAGCGAGCCGCGGAGCCTAGCGATTCGCCGGCGCACGTCTACGGGGCAGTTTGGAGCAATGGTTGGAAGGAACCGGTCACGTTTTGCACGGACAATGAATCCAAACCACCCGTAGTCAGCGTGGGTTCTCCATGATCCTTGTCTTCGCAGGAAGTTTGCGGGCTTCGATGAAGGACCTGATCCGCTCGTAAACTGCTTCCTTCAGTCCACTGGCCAGCCAATAGCCCGGCATCAATCGCTTCCTCTGTCCGAATTTACCGCGCGTGAGGAAGACGTTCACGGTCACCATGGATTCGTGGTCGGAACCGTCGTTGTAGCGACCCAACGCGATCTCATCGATCTGGCTCCACTCCAGATGCCGGAGTTTCTGCGGCAGCGGTCCGCGCAGACCAATGCTCACTCCGGTTTGGCTGATCTCTATCCACTCCACGGAACGACGATTGAGCAGGAATAGTGGGATTCCGATGGTTCCGATCCATCCAAAGAACAACCAGATCACAAGGAAAAGATAAGGCCTTGGGTTGTCTTCAGGTGCGGGCGTAAACAGCACGGCGGTCATGAAAAAAGTCACCGGACACCAGATCACCCAGAAAAGAACCATGAACCAAAAGACAAACCGATCCTGTAGAACCTGCCGATTGTCCCATTCGATCATTAGGCCGTCGGCACTCTCCTCGAACTTGATGCCGTTCGAGCTACTGGGTTCGGTCCTGTCGGGATCTCCGTCCATTGCTCAGTCAGGTTAAAGATGGCCTGTGGGCAGGCAAGTCGTTGGCGACTCCGGGCCGTCTTTTGTTTTGCCTTCGGGCGTGGATCGGAGATTCATTAAACCGACCCCGCAACCCGTCAGATCCCATGCCGCACAACTTGCGCTTTATCCTCTTGGCCCTCGCCGTAAGCCTCGGGTCGTTCGTTTCCGTCCGTGCGGCCGTGAAGGTCGAAATCGTCGAGGGCATTCCCGACGAGACGAGTTGGAAGTTCACTGCGGGCACGCCGATAGAGTCGTATGACGAACGTTCGTTCGGATTCACCGCCATGCCGACGCGTTACTCTCCGCGCGGAGTGAAGGTGGACCGAGGAATGCCGTTCCTCTACCGCGCCACCGGGACGATCACTCTCCCCGTGGGTGGCCATCGGCTGCTGCTCCGGTCGCGCACGGGTTCCCGGCTTTTCATCGACGGCCAGCAGGTGCTCGCGACGCGGTTTCCTGATTTCAGGGCAGATGGTCACGAAGAAGTGCCGGACGCGCCTTTGGCCTTGGCGCCGGATCTTCGATACCTCAGGCCCGGGCACTTCGAGAGTCTGACAAACTTCGTCTCCGACGGAAAACCGCACACGTTCACTCTGGAAGCCATCGTGGGCTTGAAGACCCGCCGCCCTGAGCTCGGTGAGATGGGCGTCTCCTCGGCACCCGCCGGGTCCGATGATTTCCGGCTGCTCGCCCCGCTGGAACACGACCGTGTCCGGATGACGGAGGACGAGTTCGAAGGGTTCATCGCGGAGCGGTCGGACACATGGCGTCGGGCCGATGTCACCCGTCGTCATGAAGCGGCGCAGCAAGAGGAAGTGTATTGGAAGGGCCGCCATGAGGGCGCCCGCGAACATGTCGCCACTCTTCCCCGGATCCAGATTCCGAAGGTTGCCGTTGGCACTCCGGTGTTCAACGCCGTCGACAACTTCATCGGGGCGAAGCTGGGAAAAGCCGGCGTGAAGCCCGCCGCCCTGACCGACGACGCGGCTTTCCTCCGCCGCGCGACGCTCGACTTGACCGGGGTGATCCCGACCGGTGCGGAAGCGGCCACGTTCGCGGCCGACAAGGGTCTGGATCGGCGCGCACAGGCCATCGACCGGCTGCTGACGAGTCCATCATGGGCCGACCACTGGGTCGGATATTGGCAGGATGTGCTCGCGGAGAATCCGGGAATCCTCAAGCCGATGCTGAACAACACCGGCCCTTTCCGCTGGTGGATCCACGAGGCGTTTTCCGACAACCGCGCGATGGACCGCTTCGCCACGGAGCTCGTGATGATGGAGGGCAGCGTCCATTACGGCGGCCCGGGCGGATTCGGTGTGGCCACGGAGAACGACGTGCCGATGGCGCAGAAGGCGCAGATCGTGGCGCAGGCTTTCCTCGGGATGCAGATGTCCTGCGCGCGTTGCCACGACGCCCCGCACCACGACTTCAAGCAGAAGGACCTCTTCAGCCTCGCCGCGATGCTCCGCCGGCAACCGCAGGCCGTGCCTCTGACCAGCAGCATTCCGACGAATTCCCACATCATCATCGGGCGCAAGGTGAAGGTCACGCTTCCGCCCGGCAGCAAGGTCGCGCCGGCCTGGCCGTTTGCTGAACTGGTCGACGAGAAATTTCCGGACGGCGTTCTCCGCGATGCGGGCGATTCGCGCGAGCGGCTGGCCGCGTTGCTGACGGACCCGCGCAACGACCGGTTCGCCAAGGTCCTCGTGAACCGGCTTTGGAAACGCTACTTCGGCTGGGGACTGGTCGATCCCGTGGACGACATTGATGGACGCACGCCGTCGCATCCTGAGCTGCTGGACTACCTGGCCCGCGAGCTCGTGTCGCATGACTACGACCTTCGTCACGTCACCCGCCTCGTCCTGAACTCCCACGCCTACCAGCGCGAAATCCGCGCCGACGCATCGGAGGAGCAGCCGCCGGAGAAACGGCTCTTCGCCGCCCAGTCCCGACGCCGGCTGAGCGCGGAGCAGCTGGTCGACTCGATGTTTGTTGCCGCCGGAAAATCGATGGGTGTCGAGGAGATGAACATGGATGTCGACGGCCGGCGGCCGGTGAAGGAGTTCAACAACCTCGGCGTTCCGACCCGGTCCTGGCAGTTCACCTCCCTCTCGAACGAACGCGATCGGCCAGCGCTCTCATTGCCGCGCGCGCAATCCGTCGTGGATGCGCTCGTCGGCTTCGGCTGGCGCGAGTCGCGTCAGGGCGCGATGACCGTCCGCGACGATGTGGCCAACGTGATCCAGCCGGCGACGGTGGGCAACGGAACCCTGGTGCATGGCCGCATCGCGCGCCTTTCCGACGACGGCGCGCTCGTTGATTTGGCTTTGGGAGAAAGGTCGCCGGAGGCGTTCGTCCAGGACGTATTCCTGCGGTTCCTGTCGCGTCCGCCAACCGCGAAGGAGCGGGGCGTGTTCGTTGACCTGATCCGGCCGGGGTTCGACGACCGGCGCAGTCCGGAGGCCGGACAGCTTGCACCGCGGAACTCATCCGCTCCGCTACGTGCGGTCTCGTGGTCCAACCATCTCAACCCCGAGGCCACGCGCCTGAAGCAGGACCAGGAACGCCAGGCGCGCCTGGGTGACCTGCCGACGCGGCGGCTGCGCCCCGAGTGGCGCGAACGCGCGGAGGACATGGTCTGGTCGCTCGTCAATTCACCCGAATTCGTCTTCGTGCCATGAACCCGCTTGATCCGTCCGCCGTCGTTTCCCGTCGTCGTTTCCTCGCACAGGCCGGGGCGGCGGTGTCACTGGCGCCGAGCCTCGCGTCGTCGCTCGGAGCGGCCGAGGTCGCCAAAGCCGCGCTGCCCAAGGGCAAGGCCGAGCACTGCATCTTCGTCTGGCTCGGTGGCGGTGCGTCGCATGTGGACACGTTCGATCCGAAACGGATGGGCGACGGCAAGAAGGTCGCCGGCTCGGCCTATCCGTCGATCGATACCGCGATTCCGGGCGTGAAGGTCACGGAGCACCTGAAGAACTGCGCCGGCGTGCTCGACCGTTTTGCACTCGTCCGCACGTTGAACCACGACGTGATCGACGAGCATGCCGCCGCCGTGAACCGCCTCCACACCGGCCGCCCCACGAGCGGTTCGGTCATCTATCCGTCGATCGGGTCCATCGTCGCGCACGAGCGGGGCAGTTTGGCCGAAGGCGTCCCGGCCTACGTGGTCATGGGTTATCCGAATGTGACGCGCGGACCGGGATTTCTCGGGGCGCGGCATGGTTATCTCTACCTGACCGACACCGATGCGGGGCCCGCGGGCCTCCGGCGCCCCGAGGATCTCGACCCGCGCCGGGCGGCGAACCGCGAAAAACTCCTCGGAACCCTGCGCGAGGATTACGTCGGTGGCCGCGGCGGCGACAAACCGGTGCGCGATTACGACGCGGCGATGGGCGAGAGCTTCAAGCTGGGCAAGGGCGATTTCATGAAAGCCTTCCAGCTCGACCGCGAACCGGCGTCGCTCCGGCAAGCCTACGGGGGCGAGTTCGGCCAGCGTTGCCTCCTCGCGCGGCGGCTTGTGCAGACGGGCGTTCGGTTCATGGAAGTGGCCTTCAACCTGAACTTCCTCAACGGCACCGGCTGGGACACCCACAACGAAGGCCACAAGAACCAGCACCTCCTCATTCGCGATCTGGACCAGGCGCTGGCCACGCTCGTGATCGACCTGGAGAAGAACAAGCTTCTCGACAAGACGCTGATCGTCGTCGCCACCGAGTTCGGGCGTCCGCCGGAGTTCGACGGGCAAGGCGGCCGGGGCCACCAGTCCAAAACCTTCAGCGGCGTCTTTGCCGGCGGTGGGCTGAAGACGGGCCAAGCCATCGGAACCACCGATGATCTGGGCAAGACGATCGTCGATCGTCCGGTGTCCGTGCCCGACTTCCACGCCACGATCCACTGTGCGTTGGGCATCAATCCGTCCAAGTCGCTCTACGACGACCAAGACCGGCCGGTGCCGATCACCGATCGAGGATCGCCGATCGCTTCTTTGTTCGCCTGACGGGCGTTTTGCGGCCGGACGGCGGGTTGTCTTTTCCTGGGGGCTTCGTGTTTGCTCGCCCGCATGAGTTTGCCGACCGATGCACGTGTGGTGGCCGTGGAACTGTTCTTCCTGCCGGTGCACACCCGTGTGCCGCTGAAGTTCGGACCGGAGACCGCGACCTTCGTGACTTGCGCGCGCGCGAAACTGACGGTGCGTGGTCGTGACGGGCGGGAAGCGACGGGTTGGGGCGAAACGCCGTTGAGCGTGACCTGGGTTTGGCCGAGCAAGCTGGGCTATGAAGAGCGGCATCAGGCGTTGAAGAACTTCTGCCTGAAGTTGGCCGAGGCGTGGGTCGGCTTCGCGCGGTTCGGCCATGCGCTGGAGGTGGGCTGGGCGTTTCAGGAGGACGTGCTTCCCGGGTTGATCGCAGGGTTCAATGGCGTTGGTGGCGGCAGCCGCGCTGCGGCTGCCGGCTCGTTCGCAGCGCGAACGAGCCCACCTGCGAATGAGCCGATGCCGCGCCTTGCTGCGTTGGTCTGCTGCTCGGTGTTTGACCAGGCGTTGCACGACGCCTACGGGCGGTTGGTGGGGCGGCCGATCTATGAGACCTACAACCGGGATTTCCTAGCGAGCGATCTCGCGGCGTTTCTGGAGCCGGCGGCCGGCGCTGACGTTTCGTTCAAGGAACGGTGGCCCGAAGATTTCTTCGTGAAGCCCGCGCCGCGTCGGCTCAAGGCATGGCACTTGGTCGGCGGGCTTGATCCGGTGGAAGCGGATGAACTGACCGGCACCGAGCCGAACGACGGTTATCCCGTGCTTCTTCGCGATTGGATCCGGCGCGACGGATTGACCTGCCTGAAGGTGAAACTGCGCGGCAACGATCCAGCGTGGGATTACGAAAGACTTGTGAAGGTCGGGCGTTTGGCCATCGAGGAAAGCGTCGTCTGGTTGACCGCCGACTTCAATTGCACGGTCACCGATCCGGCGGTCGTGAACGAAACGTTGGACCGGTTGCGCGACGAACATGCGCGCATCTACGGGATGATCCTCTACGTGGAGCAGCCGTTTCCCTACGAGTTAGAAGAACACCCGATCGATGTCCGCAGCGTCTCTTCGCGGAAGCCCCTGTTCATGGACGAGAGCGCGCATGATTGGCGCATGGTCCGGCTAGGGCGTTCTCTCGGCTGGACCGGGGTGGCGCTCAAGACCTGCAAGACCCAGACCGGCGCGATCCTCAGCGCGTGCTGGGCGAAAGCCCACGGCATGACCCTCATGGTCCAGGACCTGACCAACCCGATGCTCGCGCAGATCCCGCACGTCGAACTGGCGGCGCACGTCGGCACGATCATGGGCGTGGAGACGAACGGCATGCAGTTTTATCCCGAAGCGTCGCGGTCCGAGATGGCGGTGCATCCGGGGATTTACCAGCGCCGGAACGGCGAGGTGGATTTGAGCACGCTGCAGGGCGCGGGCTTCGGGCATCGGGTGGAGGAGGTGGAGCGGAGGCTGCCGGAAGCGGCTGGGTCTTTCCGGGGCTGATCATTTCTCGGGTCTGGAGCCGGAGCGGGCGTCAATTGAATCGGGCTTGCCGCTGGGACACGCATCGTCGAGTTTCAAATCCATCCGGTTTTCATTTCACAGTCGATTCAACCTCCGAGACATCCATCCATCATGGGCAAGATCTACAACAACATCGTTGAAACCGTCGGCCGCACGCCGCTGGTTCGCCTCAACAAGGTCACCGCCGGCCTCGACGCGACGATCCTCCTCAAGTGCGAGTTCTTCAATCCGCTCGGCAGCGTGAAGGACCGTATCGGCATGGCCATGATCGAAGACGCCGAGAAGAAAGGCATCCTCAAGAAGGACACCGTCATCATCGAGCCCACGTCCGGAAACACCGGCATCGCGCTCGCTTTCGTCGCGGCGGCCAAGGGCTACAAGCTCATCCTGACCATGCCCGAGACGATGTCCGTCGAGCGGCGCACCTTGCTCGCGCTTCTCGGCGCGAAGGTCGTCCTGACGCCCGGCGCCGAAGGCATGCGCGGCGCCATCAACCGCGCGACGTCGCTCGCCGCTGAAACGCCCAACTCCTGGATTCCCCAGCAGTTCGAGAACGAGGCCAATCCGGAGATCCACCGCAAGACGACCGCCGTCGAGATCTGGGAAGACACCGATGGCAAGGTCGACATTTTCATCGCGGCTGTCGGCACCGGCGGCACGATCACCGGGTGCGCCGAGGTCATCA
>CANJSG010000024.1 GCA_947476875.1 Verrucomicrobiota bacterium
CAGGCGCTGGTCTAGGCCCTGATACTTGAAGCTGAAGCGGTCATGCTGGATGCCGAGCAGGTGGAGGATCGTCGCGTGGAAATCCCGGACGTGCACCGGGTCCTTCACGATGTTGTAGCTGAACTCGTCGGTCTCGCCGTAGACGGTGGCGCCTTTGGTCCCGCCGCCGGCCATCCACATGGAGAAGCAGCGCGGGTGATGGTCGCGGCCGTAGTTCTCCTTCGAGAGGCCGCCCTGGCTGTAGATCGTGCGCCCAAATTCCCCGCCCCAGATGATGAGCGTGTCGTCGAACATCCCGCGCGCCTTCAGATCCTGGATCAATCCGTAGGTCGACTGGTCGACATCCTTGCACTGCGAAGGAAGCCGCCCGCCGCAGTTGCTGTGGTGGTCCCAGTTGTTCAGGTAGACCTGCACGAAACGTGTGCCTCGTTCGAGCAGACGCCGCGCGAGCAGGCACGAGTAGGCGTAGGTGCCGGGCTTTTTCGCTTCGTCGCCGTAGAGCTTGTAGGTCGATTCCGGCTCCGATGAAACGTCTGTCAGCTCGGGCACGCTGGCCTGCATCCGGAAGGCCATTTCAAACTGCTGGATGCGCGTGTGCGTCTCCGGATCACCGAGTTCGCGGAACTTCAGCTCGTTCATCGCCTTCAACGAATCGAGCTGTTTCCGGCGGAGATCAGTCGGGATGCCGGCGGGATTGTTGATGTAGAGGATGGGATCGCCCGCGCTGCGGAAGGACACGCCGGCGTGTTCGCCGCTGAGATAACCGCTGGACCAAAGGCGGGCCGAGATGGCCTGGATCTGTTCCTTGTTCGTCGGCTCGGCCACGAGCACGACGAAGGTCGGCAGGTTCTGGTTCATCGAGCCAAGCCCGTAGCTGGCCCATGAACCGATGCACGGACGTCCGGACACCTGGTTGCCAGTCTGCATGTGGCAGATGGCGGGTTCGTGGTTGATCGCCTCGGTGTGCATCGAACGGATGAAGCACATGTCATCGACGATCTTGGACGTCCACGGCAGCAGCTCGGTGTTCATCCACATCCCGCCATTGCCCACCTGCTCGAACTTGAATTTCGACGGCGCGATGGGGAACCGCTTCTGGCCGGAGGTCATCGTCGTGAGGCGCTGGCCCTGGCGGATGGAGTCGGGCAGATCCTTGTCATACCAGTCCTTCATGACCGGTTTGTAGTCGAAGAGATCCATCTGCGACGGCCCGCCGACCATGTGCAGATAGAGGACGCGTTTGGCCTTGGGCGCGAAGTGCGGCAGACCGAGCGCGTTCTTCGTGAACGCGGGCGAATCCGCGCCCAGCAGGTTCATTTGCGGGCCAAGCAGGCTGGCCAACGCGGCGTAGCCGAGCGCGTTCTTCCCGCGCGCAAAGAACTGCCTGCGGGTCTCAAGGAGCTTGTGTTCGTCGAAGAGGTTCATGAGGAAACGGGATTGGTGACAGCGTGGGCCTTCTGCCAAAAAGTGATCTGGTAAGCTGTCAGGTTGCTGGGGTCTTCGGGGATGAGGAACTCAACTTCACAGGGACGATCGGGAAACTGCCATGCGAGTTTAGCGGAGTAGATTTCGCGGAGCGTGTTTCCCAGCCAAACGAACCGTTCCTCCGTCGCCCCCGTTGAAACATCGTGGTAGTGGATATCGACGAGGTGCACGTGGTTCAGAACCCATTCGACGTCGCGCCTATTTGATGGAGCCGTTTCTTCAAAACCTCTGATTGATTCCTCAGAAGTGCATTCAGGAACGATGTAACCCTCGAGCAGCTTGAACTTGGGCCAGAAGACCGACGTGTATCCGATGGCAAGCTGATAGGTGCCCCAACAACTTATCCAACTGGCCAGATCAATCCCGGCACCATTGTTCCAGGCACCCAGCTCCTTCTCCATGTCTTGAGGATGATCGCGCATTGTTGTGTCTGCTTACTTCGAGATGGCTTCGTCGAGGTTCAGGATCTGGTTGGCGAGCATGGTCACGGCCGCGAGTTGGACCGGCTTTAACTTTGCCGACGCTTTCGATTCGCCCACGGCGATGAGCTTGGCGGCGTCTTCCGGCTTCGAGGTGTAGTAGGCTTCGAACTCGGCGAGGGCCGATCCGACGAGCTTGGTTTCCTCTTCGGTCAGGGACCGGGACAAGATGCGGCGGGCGATGAAGTCGATGGCCTTCTCGCGACGGCCGCGCGTGGAGAGCAGAGCCTCTTGGGCAAGATGCCGCGCGGCTTCCATCATCTGGATGTCGTTCAACGTGGCGAGCGCCTGGAGCGGTGTGTTGGTGCGCTCACGCCGAACGCTGCACGTCTCGCGGCTGGGTGCGTTGAAGATGTCCATGTTCGCCGGCGGTGCGGCGCGTTTCCAAAACGTGTAGAGGCTGCGGCGGTAGAGCGCGTCGCCGGTGTCGCGCTGGTAGTAGCGCGTGTTGCTCTCGGGCATGGCCACGCCTTCCCACACACCGTCGGGCTGGTAGGGCTTCACGCTGGCCCCGCCGATCTTCCCGGCGAGCAATCCGCTCGAAGCGAGGGCGAAGTCGCGCACCATCTCCGCATCCATGCGGAAGCGCGGTCCGCGGCTGAGGAGGCGGTTGGCCGGATCTTTCTCCAGCTTCTCCGGCGTGGTCTTTGCATCCTGCCGGTAGGCCGCGGAGGTGACCATGAGCTGGAACAGGTGCTTCACATTCCAGCCGCTCTCGCGGAACTCGACGGCCAGCCAGTCGAGCAGCTCCTGGTTCGCCGGAGCGTCGCCCATGATGCCGAAGTCTTCGGAGGTCTTCACCAGACCCGTGCCGAAAAGTTCCTGCCAGAACCGGTTCACCGTCACGCGGGCGAGAAGCGGGTTCTCCGGCGAGACCAGCCATTGGGCGAGGCCGAGGCGGTTTGTGGACGCGCCGGCCGGCATCTTGTGGAGCGCGCCGAACGGTGCGGCGACCACTTGGTCCTTCTTCTGATCGTATTGGCCACGCGCGAGGATGTTGGCCATCGGCATGGAGTCCGGCTTCTCCTCCTGCTGATGCGTGACACCCGCGCGGGCCCGGATGGCTTTCTGTTCGGACTGAAGCGCGAGGAGTTTGTCCGTCGACTTGCGCCAAGCCGCGCTCCGTTCGACGAGATACCAGGCCTGGAGAGCCTCGACGTCGTTGGTGGCGCGCGCCGATGCGGGCTTGGCCAGGATTGCCGGGAGCTTTGCGGACCACGCCAGCGCCTTCACTTCGGTGGGATCGAGCACGCGCTTGAAGATGCGGAGATCCTGGGCGGCGAGGCCATTGGCGATCTCGGAGTTCTCACGCTGGCCGACGCGCAGTGGCACGTCGTTGCGGATGGAGCCTTCGATATTGTTCCGGCCGCCGCTGAGGTTCTGCGGGACACCATCGAGGTAGATCTTGATCGAGCCACCTCGACTGCCGCCGTCGTAGGTGGCGAAGACATGCATCCACTTGCCCGCGGTGACGGCTTTGTCTCCGGTCTTCTCTTGGAGCATCGAGGATCCCTCGGTGCGGGTCAGAGTCAGGGCAACTGCGCCGCCGCGAAGACTGAGATCCCATCCGGCGTTCTTGGTGGCCGGAGGCGAGTCGGTCTTCACCTTGCCGATGATCGACCAGTTGCCGGAGTAGTTCGTCGGGACATGGACCCAACCGCCGACGGAGAAGGGCTGGTTCCGCTCGAAGTCCGCGACTTGGCTGAGGTTGAGAGTGGAATCTTTCTTGAGGACCAGCGCGGGCCCAATGGGCCCGTCAGCGCGGAACTGCGCATTGGTCGCAGGGTCGAGCCGAAGCCGCCGTCCATTCAACTCGCCTGAAACTTTGGTCTTCGGTCCTTCGTTGAGATTGAGACGCAGGTATTCGCCGTCGAGGTCGAGCTGCCGGTCGATTTTCTGGATCTTCGCGGAGGCGAGCCAGTGGGTGAACGCGGTCTTGGCCTCGGTCACAGCGGCGAGCTGGTTGGTCTTGGCGGTGGCGATCTCCTTCACGAGCGCGTCGCTGCGGGCTTTGTCGGAGGCGTCGCGGAAGACGACCATGCTGACGTCACCTTCGGACATGTTCTTGTCGAACCCGGACTGCTTCGTGTTCCGGAAGAACGCGGCCATCGAGTAGAAGTCGCGTTGCGGAATGGGATCGAACTTGTGGTCATGGCACGCTGCGCAGTTGGCGGTGAGCCCGAGGAAGACCCAGCCGACGGTGCTGACGCGGTCGTTGGCGTAGTTGGCCAGGTTCTCATCCTCGATGGTGCCACCTTCGTTCGTGGTCATGTTGCACCGCTGGAATCCGGTGGCGGTCTTCTGGTCGTCGGTCGCGCCCGGAAGCAGGTCGCCCGCGATCTGTTCGACGGTGAACTGGTCGAAGGGTTTGTTGGCGTTGAAGGCGCGGATGATCCAATCGCGGTAGGGCCACATCTCGCGGTAGTTGTCGAAGTGCAGGCCGTGGGTGTCGGCGTAGCGGGCGGCGTCGAGCCAGTAGCGGCCGCGGTGTTCGCCCCATTGCGGCACGGCCATGAGACGGTCGACGAACTTCTCGTAGTAGTCGGGCGACTTGTCCTTCACGAAGGCGTCGACGTCGGCGGGCCTAGGAGGAAGGCCGGTCAGATCGAGCGACAGCCGGCGCGCGAGGGTGCGACGATCCGCCTCGGGATTCATCGAGAGCTTTTTCTCCACGAGCTTCGCGGCGACGAAGCAGTCGATGGGATTACGGACGGTCGTAGTCGCCGCAGCGGGTGGAAGAGGCCGCGCGGGTTTCAGGAATGACCAGTGGGGCTCCCACGGTGCGCCTTGTTCGATCCAGCGTTTAACCAGCTGCTTTTGCTCGGGCTTGAGCACTTTGTGCTCCTTCGGCGGAGGCATGATGTCCTCCTCGTCGGCCGTCATGATGCGCCGGAAGAGTTCGCTCTTCTCGGGCTTGCCTACGATGACGGTGGCTTCCCGTTTGGGAGTGGATTCGAAGAATCCTTCCTTGGTGTCGAGTCGCAGGCCGGCCTTGCGCGAACCGGGATCGGGCCCGTGGCAATGGAAGCAGTTTTCGGAAAGGATCGGCCGGATGTCGCGGTTGAAGCGGACGGGTTGGTCCGCGGCTTTCGAAGCGACTTCGGCGGCAAGTCCTAGGGCGAGGACGGCGAGCGATTGGGCAAGGCGGCGCTGGGTCATACGGAGCAGGAGATTCCTGTTTAGCATGAACCGACGAACCGAGGGGCGGAACCCTTCAGTTAGGAATTCCCCAGCCGGATTTTGACCCGCCCATGACCAGCGGGACTACTCTTTCGACTCAGTGGCCTCGGCGGCTTCCACTTCCTCGACGGCTTCGCGGATCATCTGTTTAAAGGCGGAAATTCCCTGGTCGAACGCGGCCGAGATCGGAAGCACCTTCGTGCGGGTGACCTTTCGCTTGAACTTCTTCAGGTTTTCCTCGGCCACGGGCTCGTCCATTTTGTTGGCCACGACGAAGCGCGGCTTGCCGAGCATTGTCGGGTCGTAGAGCTCAAGTTCTGCGAGCAGTTTCTTGTAGTCGTCCCAAGGGGCGCGGTTGTCGGTGCCGGCCATGTCGATGAGCAGGACGATGATCCGACAGCGCTGGATGTGGCGGAGAAACGCGTGGCCAAGCCCGACGTCCATGTGCGCTCCTTCGATGAGCCCGGGAACGTCGCAAACCGTGAGGCGTTTGAAGTCCTCGTATTCCAGGATGCCGATCTGCGGATGCAGCGTCGTGAACGGATACGGCGCGACCTTCGGTCGGGCGCGCGAAATTGCGGTCAACAAAGTCGACTTGCCGGCGTTCGGGTAGCCGACGATGCCGATCTCCGCCATGATGCGGAGTTCGAGGAAGTATTCGCCTTCGTTGGTGCCGGATTCGCCGGGTTGGGCGAAGCGCGGGGCTTGCCGGACGGAGGTTGCGAAGTTGCGGTTTCCGAGGCCGCCACGGCCGCCTTTGCAGAGGATGAAACGTTGGCCGTCGGTCGTCAGATCAGCCACAAGCTCCGCCCCTTCGAGCGGCTTGCGTTTGGGTTCGTCGGGTTCCTCCTCGTCATCATCCTCGAGGTTGATTTCCATGGCCCGGGCCGAGCCTGAGGTCCGGATGATGTGCCTCGAGCTTCCGCTGCTCGGCATCACGCCGGGCTTTGGTTCGGGTGACTCTTCGAAATCGTCGTCTTCGTCTTCATCCGTCCCCGGGGGCGGCTCCTTGGACGGTAGTTTCCAGACGAGCGTGCCACAGGGGACTTTGATGACGTGGTCCGGACCCGCCAGACCATCCTTGCCGTTGCCTCCTCCGGGGTCGCCATCCTTGGCCATGAGCCGCGGAATGTAGAACTGGCCGATCAGGTTGTTGAGATCGTGGCAGGCTTCAAGGATGACATCGCCGCCGCGTCCGCCGTTGCCGCCGTCGGGGCCGCCCTTGGGCCTGTAGGCTTCACGGCAGAAGGAGACGGCGCCTTTGCCGCCGTGGCCGGCGCGGGCGTAGATTTTGACCTGATCGACGAACATGGTGGGCAGTGTGGCTTCGAACGGCGGATGCCGTCTAGGGTGGAAAACAAAAAGGCGAGGCCAGACGGCCTCGCCCTTGAGTAGAGTGTTGGATCGTTCAGTTCGCGGCCGGGACTGCCGGGACTGCAGGAACTGGGGTCGGGAGGATGTTCACCCGGCGGCTGTTCTTGTCGAACTTCACGCTTCCGTCCTTGAGTGCGAACAGCGTCCAATCGCGGCCGACGCCGACGTTGGCACCGGCGACGAACTTCGCGCCGCGCTGCCGGATAATGATGCTTCCCGCTGTCACGACTTCGCCACCGAAGCGTTTAACACCGAGCCGTTTTGCGTTACTGTCGCGGCCGTTGCTTGTGCTGCCGCCGCCTTTTTTATGAGCCATAAGACTGCTTTCTTAAGCGTTGATTTCCTTGATCTGGACCACCGTCAGTTCCTGACGATGACCGACCGTGCGATGATAGCCTTTGCGGCGCCGCATCTTGAAGGCGATGACTTTCTCACCGCGTTTATGCTCGAGCACGTCGGCCACGACGTTCGCCGAAGCCACCGTTGGTGCACCGAACGTCGGTTTGCCTTCCTTGCTGACCATGAGGACACGGTCAAACGTGAAAGTCTTGCCTGCCTCGGTCTCGAGGCGTTCGATTTCCAGCTTGTCGCCGGCCACCACGCGGTATTGTTTCCCGCCTGTTTCTAAAACTGCATACATAAAGCTGTCCCAAAAGGGACGCGGAATAAACCAAGGCGGCGAGTTGATGTCAACGGCTCATTTGGTTCTCTGAGATCGGGCGTCTGAACCGGAAGTCCACGCTTGCACGGGGTGAGGGCCTTGTTATCAACCGCTTCGAGCCATTCAACCAATCCCAACCGACCAACTCCATGAAACGCATCCTTTCGTCACTCACGCTTTCCCTCTGTCTCGCCTTCGGTGGCTTCACCGGAGTCGCCGCCGAGAAGTCGTCGGAGAAGAAGGCCGAAAAATCCGAAAAAGCCGCCCCGCGCGCCCGGCCGATCGCAGGCAAGATCGAAGCCGTCGACAAGACGATGAAGACCCTCACGCTTTCGGGCGAAAAGAAACAGGTGCTCGTCGTGACCTCGGAAACGAAGATCGTGAAAGGCGGCAAACCCGCCACGTTTGCGGACGCGACTGTCGGCGAGGAGATCGGCGGCAGCGTGGTTGAGGTGAATGGCAAGCTGATCCTCAAGTCCCTGCGGGTCGGCGCAAAGCCCGAAGAAGCAGGCGGGAGCGCGGATCCGAAAGGACCGGCCAAGGTGAAAAAGAAGGCCAAGGAAGCTGCCGGAGTCTCCGACAAGTAACCAGATTCTCACCGGACAGGCAGCCCCGCCTCGGGCCGCCTTTTTTCAGGTCCCGGGAGCTTCCTGCTGTTCTTCGTAGAGGGCACGGAGCACGTGGGTGCGGGCGATCTCCAGCTCCAGGATCATCTCGCCGTAGGACTTGAAACGGTCCGCCGGATTCTTGGACATGGCTTTGCAGATGGCGTCGTTCGTCATCAGGCTAATCCCTACGATATGATTGGGCGGCGTCAGCGGCTGGTTCACATGCGCCATGACCATCTCTTCGATGGTCTCGGTCACGAACGGCGTCCGGCCGGTCAGTCCCTGGTAGCAGGTGGCCGCGAGGGAATACATGTCGGACAGGAAGGTTTCCGGCGCACGCTGGATCTTTTCAGGTGCCACATATTCGGGCGTGCCGAACACGGAATCCTCCGCCCCGGCTTGGCCCGTCGCCTTCTCGGCGAGGCCGAAGTCGGACAGCTTGGGCTCGCCTCCCGCGTTGTAGAGGATGTTGGAGGGCTTGAGGTCGCGGTGGAGGAGATCGTGCTTCAAGGCGGTCTCGAGAGCCGAGGCGATCTTGATTCCCACGTCGAGGACGTTGAGTTCCGGCACATGGCCTTCCCGCTCAATCCAGCCGGAGAAGCTCCCGTGATCCGCCAATTCCATGACGAGGTAGGGCAGCCCGTCGAACTCGTCGAAACTGTAGATGTGGATGATGTTCGTGTGGTTCAACGCCGCACCGGCCCGGGCCTCGCGGTAGAAGGACCTCATCACTTCGGCGTCGTCCAGCATCTCGCGCTTCACCATCTTCAAGGCGACGAGCCTCTCCAGTTTCACGTCGAACGCCCTGAAGACCGTGCCCATGCCGCCGGAGGCGATGATGCTCCGCAGCTCGAATTGCCTCATCAACAGCGGCAGCATCACGGGATGGCCGCACTTGGTGCACGGCGTCGTGGCGAAGGGTTCGAGGTCGCCCGCGATGAAGTTCTTCGAGCGGCACCGACCGCATTCGGACATGCGGAGTGTCTTGCGGGGTTCCGGGGCTGTTGTTTCGGCGGTGTCGCTCACGTTTGCGGAGTCACGTAAGCCATCGGCGGCGGTGCCACAAGCCTTGACCTGAAGTCTTCGTCGTCCCGACAAAGATTTTGACAAGGTCGGTCCGAAGCCCTCTTTTCAAAGCGTTGTGATTCGGTCCACGTCCAAAGCAAACGTAAACGCCAATTCAGTGGCATGCCATCTCGGCATGACCATTTGGCGTCACCTCGCTTTGGGCGACATGGGCTGACACGGCGTAAAACCGGATTTGTTAAACCCATGATCGCCCAAGCGGTCATGGGTTTTTCGTTTTGAACGAATCCAAACCTCCGCCGGTCCACCGGCGGTAAAACAAAACCAAAGAAGCAAGAATCGTATGCCCAGTAGAACAAAAACCATCGAACCGAGGTTCGAGCCGGAGGCGAAGTTCGCCCTGCATCCCGTCGATGCGCCTTTCCGGGCCACCCTCGACGACGAAGTCGACCGTTTGAAGAACCGGCTTTTGCAGCTCTATCTCAGCGCCAACGCCGAGCCCGTCTTCAACAGCCTGCTCCGCCAGACCGCAAACGAGGCGGTCGCGCTCGCCTGTGCCCATGCCTACCCGCTGCTGTTGCTGCCCGTCCTCTTCGACGAGAAGGCCCGGGACGCGCGGAGGCTTGTCTCCCGGCAGAATGTCATCCGGTCACGCAGCGAACTGATCCTCGAGGAGCTTGTCTGACCGCATGCACTCCCCCGTATCCGTTGCCCCATGCTGGCCGGAACCCGTCGACGCTGGTCACCATCCGGACCTGCGTCGACGGGTTCCCGTCACCATGCCGGCATCCAGCCGGTGTCGTTGATTCCCGGATGTTCAATCGGGGCCGATGAGGTTCTACTCGTCCTGCCCAATGCCTGACGAAACCCCGCAAGCAACTCCTGCCGCCGCTCCGCGACCCACGCGCCGGCCGCGTTATAGCGGCAAGAATCCGCGCAAGTTCCACGAGAAATACAAGGAGCTGAATCCCGGCCGCTATGCCGGCGACGTCGCCAAGGTCGTCGCTTCCGGTAAGACGCCGGCCGGCCAGCACCGCCCCGTCCTTGTTGAAGAGATCCTTGGTGTGCTCGCGCCCAAACCGGGTGAAGTCTCCGTCGATTGCACCCTGGGATTCGGCGGACACGCCCAGCGGATACTTCGGGCCATCGCCCCGGGTGGACGGCTCTTTGGTCTGGACGTTGATCCGATCGAGCAGCCCCGCACCGAAACCCGCCTGCGGGCGGCCGGTTTTGGGCCGGACGTGTTCCAGGTCCGCCACATGAATTTCGCCGGCCTTCCCAAGCTGCTCGCGCAGGAGAATCTCGCGGCCGGCGTCGATGTTGTCCTCGCCGACCTCGGAGTTTCGTCCATGCAGATCGACAATCCCGAGCGCGGCTTCACCTACAAGACGGACGGCCCTCTCGATCTCCGGCTCAATCCCCTCCGTTCGCCTTCAGCCGCCGACCTCGTCGCAAAACTCGATGCCGCCAAACTCGCCACGCTGTTCCGGGACAACTCCGATGAACCCCGCGCCGACGATCTCGCCGCAGCCATCGTCTCGGCCCGGAAAGCCCAGCCCGTCACGCGCACGGCGCAGTTGGCCGACATCATCCGGAGCGCTTTCTCCGGCGGGCACCGTTCCTCCGCGCGGGAGCTCGCCGACGACACGGTGCGGAGAATCTTCCAGGCGCTTAGGATCGCGGTGAACGACGAGTTCGGTGCGCTCGACAACCTGCTGCGGGTCCTGCCGGCGTGCCTGAAATCCGGCGGTCGCGTGGCCATCCTCACGTTCCACAGCGGCGAAGACCGCCGCGTGAAACAGGCCTTCCAGCTCGGCCGCGATTCCGGCCACTACGCCGCGATCGCGGAGGAGATCATCCGCCCGAGCGCCGAAGAACGCCGGGACAATCCGCGTTCCTCCTCGGCCAAACTTCGTTGGGCAATCCGCGCCTGATCCGGCCTCCGGTTTCAATCGGGCGGTTGCGCTCAATGCCGCCATCTGACGAAACTCCCGCGTCGAAATGAAATCCCTGTTCCGCACGCTTCTCTGGCTGGCCGTCTCCGGTCTCGGTGCTTGGGCCTATGCGACCATCGCCCTGCATCGCGGCGAGCATCTCAGCTCCGCCTTCCTGCTCATCGCGGCGTTGTGCACCTACGCGATCGGCTACCGGTTTTACTCGAAGTGGATCGCCGTGAAAGTCCTGATGCTCGACGACCGCCGGGCCACGCCGTGCGAGGTCCACGAGGATGGAAAGGACTTCGTGAAGACGAACAAGTGGATCGTCTTCGGGCACCACTTCGCCGCCATCAGCGGGCCCGGTCCGCTGGTCGGACCCGTGCTCGCGGCGCAGTTCGGCTATCTGCCGGGAACACTTTGGATCCTGATCGGCGTTGTGCTCGGCGGAGCCGTGCAGGACTTCGTGATCCTGTTCGCATCGATCCGTCGCGACGGAAAATCGCTCGGCCAAATGGTGAAGGAGGAGCTCAGTTCAACCGCAGGCGCCGTCGCGATGATCGCAATCCTCGCCATCATGGTGATCCTCCTGGCCGTGCTCGGTCTCGTCGTGGTCAAGGCATTGGCTGAAAGCCCGTGGGGCGTCTTCACCGTCGCCGCGACCATTCCCATCGCGATGTTCATGGGCGGTTATCTCCGCTTTCTCCGCGTGGGCAAGGTGCTCGAAGTCTCCGTCATCGGTGTGATCCTGTTGCTGCTCGCGGTGTGGGGCGGGCAATTCGTCCACAGCCACGCCGACTGGGCCAGGGCCTTCACCTTCACCGCCGAACCCATCGCCTGGACCATCATCGTCTACGGACTCTTGGCCAGCATCCTGCCCGTCTGGCTGCTGCTCGCGCCCCGGGACTACCTCAGCACCTTCATGAAGCTGGGAACCATCGCGGCGCTGGCGGCCGGAACACTGCTGGTGCTGCCGGAACTCAAGATGCCCGCGTTGACCAAGTTCATCGACGGCTCGGGGCTGGTCGTGGCCGGCGGCCTGTTTCCCTTCTGCTTCATCACCATCGCCTGCGGGGCGATCAGCGGCTTCCACACGCTCATCGCCAGCGGCATCACGCCCAAGATCATCACCCGCGAAGCCTACGCGCGGCCGGTCGGCTACGGCGCCATGTGCCTCGAATCGCTCGTCGCCATCATGGCGATGATCGCCGCCTGCACGCTCGATCCGGGTGTCTATCTCGCGATGAACGTCAAGGGCGCGGGCGCGGACCAGGCCGCCATCGTCGCCGATACCGTGGCGAAGGTGAACGCGACCGGCTTCACCGTGAACCCGGTCGAGATGGAAGCGCTGGCCAAGGAAGTCGGCGAAGCCTCGCTCTACGGCCGCACCGGCGGTGCAGCCACGCTCGCCGTGGGCATGGCGCAGATCTTCTCCAAGGTCACGCACGGCCGCTGGTTGGACATCTGGTATCACTTCGCGATCATGTTCGAGGCGTTGTTCATCCTGACGACGCTCGACGCCGGCACGCGCGTGGGCCGCTATCTCCTGCAGGATGCTCTGGGCCACCTGTGGAAGCCGCTCGGCGACACCAAAAACGGATCCGCCAACTTCTTCGCCAGTGGATTGATCGTGATCGGCTGGGGCTTCTTCCTCATCCAGGGCGTGCGCGATCCGCTCGGCGGCATCAACTCGCTCTGGCCGCTCTTCGGCATCGCCAACCAACTCCTCGCCGCCATCGCGCTGTGCTTGGGAACGACCATCCTGCTGAAGATGTCGCTGCGCAGTTCCGGGCCCGGCACCTCGATGGCGCCCAACCGCTCGCCGTGGCTCGCGTTGGTCACGCTTGTGCCGCTCACGTGGCTGCTCTCGGTCACGTTCACCGCAGGCATCCAGAAGATCGCCCACGAAAGTCCGCGCATCGGCTTTCTCGCCCAGGTGAAGGTCCTCGACGCTGCCCGGCCGGCATTGGAATCCGCGCTCGATACCGCCACCGCGTCCGGGAACGCCGACGCGATCAAGGCTGCGGCGAAAAAGTTGAAGGACAATCGCACGCTCGCCTTCAACAACCGCCTCGACGCCGTGGTCACCGGCATCTTCCTCGTCATGGCCACCGCCATCATCGTCCTGTCGCTCCGCGAATGGATTCTCCTCATCGCCCGCAAAAAGCTGGCGGAGCTGCGCGAGACCGAACCCGTCTGGCTGCCGGACTACGCCGTCGTCGAAGGCCAGCCGCTGAAGATCTGGAGCCTCTTCACCCTGGCGTTTCTCCTCGCGAAGGAAGTGTCTGGCCAGGGCGCCTACGACCGTGCCACGACGCAGTGCGCCTGCGCTCCCAAGGTCACTGTAAGCCTTACCGGTGAATCCACCGTTGCCTGCCAGGAAACCGATGGCGAACGCTTCGCCCGCGTGACCGAGGAACGTTTCAACAAACCGAACCGCTGCTGCTGAACCGCGCCTGGGCGGACTGGTTTCATCCACGAAAGCACGAAGAAGGCGCACAGGAAATGGGCCCTCGGGAGTTCAACACTGCCAGCCTCCCGTTCAGTGCCCCCTTCGTGGCCTTCCCATTTTTCCCATTGCCGCGCGCCCTTCCGGTCCCATCGTTCCGGCGCGGCCACATTCCGGCCCGGTCTCCATCCATGACCCCATTTCGCAAACGTGAACTGCTCCTGTCGCTCAAAAATGCGACGGTGGAGGCGTGCTTCAGCGTGCCGATGCTGAACCTGACGCTCACGCAGTTCCCGTTCGCCATCGGCTTCGCCGTCGTGGCCCTGCACTGGGGCGACCGCGCCATCGGCCTGCTCGCGGCGGTCCCCTTTCTCTGCAACGCTTTCCAACCACCGCTCACCTACCTGTTGCAACGGCGGTTCTCCATCTACCAGATCATCCTCCTGGGTTTCGTCTTCAACGCGCTGCCGTGGGCCTTCGTCTGGCTCCTGCCTTGGACCGGCGATCATCGGCACTGGATCTTCGCGCTCATCGTCACCACGTCCACGCTGGCGAACAGCGTCTGCGCCGTGGCCTGGTCGGCCGCCATGTCGGACCTCGTGCCGCTGAATATCCGCGGGACCTATTTCGGAAAACGGAATCTGGTCTTCGCCTTCTGGACGTTGATCGTCGTGCTCGCGGCCGGCCAGATCGCCAAACGGTTCGACAATTCCCTGACCGTCTTCGGCTTCATCTTCGCGACGGCTGCTTTGGCGCGGCTGTGCGGAATGTTCTTCCTCACACGGATGAAGTTTCCCGCGAAGGTCATGGAGCGGCGGCCGCAGACACAGTCGCTGTCCGACTATCTCGCGGTGCTCAAGGACAGGAATTATCTCTGGCTGATGCTCTTCATCGGCAGCTGGAACATGTGCATCAACCTCGGCCAGCCCTTCTACAGCAAATACCTGCTGGACCCGGCCGGGCTTGGGATGGACATGGGCCAGCTCACGATCTTCACGACGATCTCGGCGTTTGGTGGTCTTCTTTCGTTGAGGGCTTGGGGCGTCCTGTCCGACCGCTTCGGCAACAAGCCGGTGATGTTCACCTGCGCCCTCGCCTGGGGCGTCACGGCGCTGGCCGCGTGGATATTCGCGGGACCGGAACGTCACGCCCATCTCTACGCGAACTACTTTGTCACCGGGTTCATGTTCGCAGGATTCCAGCTCTGCCAGTTCACCCTCATGATCAAGATGGTGCCAACCGAGGGAAACGCGCACTACATCTCCGTCTTCGTCGCGTTCACCAGCCTCCTCACCGCGATTGGTCCCGTGATGGGTGGATTGCTCATGGGATTCCTCTCCAGCCGCGCGTCCTACGGAAGCCTCCTCGGCCAGCCGATCCTCGGGTATCACCTCCTGTTCGGATTGTCGCTCTTCGCCGCGCTGATCGCGCTGCACCTTCTGCAGCAGCTCAAGGAACCGGCCGAACGGCCCGTCCGCGAACTCGTGCGGCAGATGAAAAGCATGCGGGAGTTCAATCCGGTCGTCGGCCTCAGCTCCATCGCCCAATACATGTTCACGCCGCGTGCCTTGACCCGTTTCGCCCGCGACACCGCCCGGACGCTCAGGCGCCAGACCAGTGCGTTGTCCGACGTTGGAGAAGAGCTTGTCGGCGGTGGTCTCCGTGCGGTGAAGGAGACCTTCGATCGCGAACGTCCCGAGTCGCCTGTCAAACCCCGTGGCGACCGGGGTTCCTGACCTCGGGTCCACTCCGTGCAGGGAAATAATCCCTTGCCAAAGGGGAGTGTGGTCCATTTCATTCCCGGCCCTAGATGGCTGAGTAGCTCAGTTGGTAGAGCATGCGACTGAAAATCGCAGTGTCGCCGGTTCGATTCCGGCCTCAGCCACCATTTCTTCCAATGCGTTTTCCATCAATGATTTCAGGCGTTTGATGGCTTTCAAAACGCCCAAACTGCTAACGCAACTGCTAACATTTCCACCAAGATTCGAGGATGTCTTGGATGGTTTGGGATGTCCGGAAAGCCGCTGTTGCGTTCGATAATCTCCCGGTCCGGGCCAGTGGATTCTCCGATTTGGCCCTCCCATTTGTTCCCGCGCACTCGCCCCTGCTAGGACAAAAGCGAAACTTCACCCTCGCCACGTCCGATGAATCCCCCCGAGAAGCCATTGATCCTAGCGGAGCAGAATGGTGGTCGTTTTGTCCCCGAGAACTGGTGTTCACAGAGGCACCGCGTGGCAGAACGCAGGCCTCGGATCCGGTTCCTTCTTCGGAGGCCGGCCACGGTTCCGCAGGCCGAGCAGCTTTCCCTCGGCCTCGATCAGGAGGTGGAGCGTCACTGTCAGGGAACGTAGTTTCTCCGGATCGGGATTCTCACCGGCCAGAGCCTTGGCCAAGTGAGCCCGGACGGCATCCAATTGGCGGCTGTTGTCCCGGTAGTAGGCTTCCATGCGCGCGCGCAGGAACTCCTCGGAGACGGCACCATCGGGAATCGGCGGAGGCAAGGGCGGCATCGCAGGAGGCGATGGCATAAGCTTTACTAATTCACCTGTCTCGAATTCCCCACGCAGCCGGGACCACTCCTCGATGGCGGCCCGGCGCTCCACTGTGCCCGCCTTGAGCCCGTGTTGGTCCGCCACGGCCCGCAGGCTGCCTTCGCCACGGATGTAGCTGACCCGGACCTTCCGCCACGTCTCAGGGGTAATCATGTGTTGGTTTCCATTTGTGATTTCTCCGACCGGGCCGGGCCGCTTGCGTGCGTGGCGATTCCTTCGGCCGCCTTCAAGACCTCGCGTGAGAACCACCAGGCCCAGCTTTCCACCTGGTTCGCCGCCAGCACGGGGGACGGCTGCCAGACGACCGGGCAGTCATACCTCACCTCGAAGGCCCGGAGGGAATGGAGCACGGCCTTCGGGTTGGCGTTGCCCCGGTAGCGGTGCGATTCGATCTCGGCCTCGGCTCCGACGATCAGGAGGCGTTTGAACCGGAAGCCCCGCAGCCGGTGAAGCTCGCGCTCGAAGCGTCCCCTCTCGGTCGTCACCGATCCAACGAGGTCTTGGAGGCTCTTCCGCTCAATAGCGAACAGGTCTTCGCAACCCCGGACGGAGTAGTCCCCGGTTTGCAGCGTGCCCCGCTCGCTTGGCAGGGTGCGGAAGGTCAGCGGCGACTGTTCGCGCGAGTCCACAATCAGAGTCGGCTGGTTTGCATTCATTGAGCCGCCTCCGTGAACCTTTGGAATTGGCCATCAAAATGCAGCCGGATCCGTCTCAGCTCGCGGTCCCGGCATTTGGCGAGGGCAGGGTCGGCCTGCTCACCATGAGGATCGTCCTTAGTCCGGCGGCGATGTAGGAGGGCGGCGAGGTGAAGTGATGGATTGTCGATGCTATCGCTCATGGAAAAGGCGCAGTGTTCAACTTGCGCGTCCCGGTGCGGAGTAGGGGCGGCCGGCAGTTTGTTGACCAAGAAGGCGTTTCCGCCTGTTCGCGCCACCCCAACCCCCCAACCCCCCAAGGGGTAAGGAATTTTTGGAAAGCCTCCATTCTCTAGGAAGATGTCCCCCCTTGGGGGGCTTGGGGGGATAGGGTGAAAGCATACCTTTTGGCCTCCTTGAGGCCATTGCCGTTGGATTCCAGCCGCGCAGTCCGGGTGATGACGACGTGATCGATGGTTGCCTTGTCAGATTCCTTGAACAGCGGCCGCATGATGACCCCGATCACCTTGCATCCGGCATCTACGCCTCCACCTCGGTAGCCGGGGAGGGCTATGCCGTGTTCCTCGCCGAAGTCGAAAAGGGCACTTGCGGAGAACTCCTCACCCCCACGGTGATCCTCCAACGCGGCAAGCCCGATTGAGCGAACCCAATTCAACTGCGGCGAGCACGCTCTAGCCTGCGCGTCCTGATGGCCGTCTAGGATCGGGGCTTCACCCAGGACTTCGACCACGATGTAATTCATCAGCGCGGCCCATTCCCGGAAGTCGTGCCGGTTGTCGGGCTTGGTTGGCTTTCCTCGGCTGTGCCATTCCCGAATGACGGCGAACACGGCCCCGAGGTAGAACCCCTGCCGCTGGCGGATGTGGTCTTCCAGATTGCCCTCGGGAAAAGCCCGGAAGGTGTGCCCTGTCTTCTTCCTGATTCGGCAGATGGAACTGCGATTCACCAAGTCGCGGGTCGTCTCTACCGCGTTGCTGGTCATCTGCACCGTCGTCCGAGAGCAGTCACAGCAAACCTCGCCCCTGTGGGGGAGTCGGATCGGAACCGTCTTCGGATCAGTAAGGAAGGCTTCCAGCGCCTGCGAATCCAGTTTGCCGCGCATGTTGTCTAACCGGATGAACGGCGTGCCTCCGAACAGCGCCGAGCCGATGCTTTCGTCAAGCGATCCGACTCCGCCTTCACGTTTGGTAATAACTCTGGCGCGCTCTCCGTAGACGGCGGCGACACACTTTTGTCTGTAGGTCTTCCCGGATTGCGATGCGTCCGCCTCGGCGATGTCCTGGGGCACCATTCCCGGAAAAAGCCCTCCGAATTTCAGTGCGGGTGAGATGAACGACGCGAGGGCCCGGCTGCGATCTCCCGGCGTCTGGAAGTCGTATTCGGCGACAAGCTCGCGTAAGGCGTCTATCGCTTGATTCAACGGCACCTTCTCCGCGTCCGGCCCGTTGACCATGGCGGACAGCGATTCGTGGTAGCCTCGGCCGAATTCTACAAGCCTGCCGTCATCATCCTCCGCGATAATGGCGGCCCGTGTTACAAGTTCGATCTTCGGCAGGAGTCGCAGCGCGGCCCGCGATGCCATCAGTCGCTTTGCATCTTCGGTCGAGCAGGCCTTCTGTTTGAGGATGACGTTGTGGCCGTCCTTCGTTTTTTTGAAGAGCGGCCCCGCTGATTCGATCCGACTGGCGAACCCCTCGGGAGTGATCGGCACAAGCCTGCCGTCATCGGTCTTGCTGTCTGCGATCTCCACGAAGGCGGAGCCGCGCATGAACATAGTCCTTTGGGCAGCCATCCGCCGGAAAATCTCTTCTGATGATTCCGTGATCGTGGTGTGGTCGCTCGGGAGCAGGATCATCGTGGCGCCGGATTTGACCTCTGGCTTCAACGCCGTGTTTGCCTCCAGGAATTGATCGGCCTCGATCAAGGGCATAGCGCGAAGGGGTTGATCGACTTGGCCAACGTGTCGGTTGATGCCGGCGAGATATAATTCAGGCCATTGAAGTCCTTTACCGCGGTTCCATCGGTGCGGAGCAGGCCGGCCAGGTCGAGCACGTCCACCTTGGCGGCGACACGACGCAGCGCCTCAATCCAGCGGAGGGCGCCCTTCACACCTGCGGTGTCGGCGTCGGGAACGATGCGGACATGCTTCCCGGCGAATCCATCCAGTTCGTCGTCGGGAATGCCAATGGACGCTCCCAGCATGGCCACGGCAGCAACGTCGGCCTGTCGCCCCTCCTGCCAGATGAATTGATGCGCGGCGAGCAAATCGGGTCCGCCCTCTACCAGCCACACCTTCGTGAACGGCGCGGCCTCCTTTATACCGATGACATGCTTCGCCTTTGATCCGGCCAGCGTCTTGGCCTTCACCATGCTGCCCTTGGTCGATAGCAGGCTGCCGTCCATCGTGCGGACTTGGGCGCAGAGCCGGCTGCCGTCCGTGATGACCCAGAGAAGCTGGCCGCGATCTTCGCACACCTTGAGCAGGCCACGGTCGGCCGCAAGCTGGATGCCCTCGGCTTGGATGAACCGCAGTTCTGCGATCCTGCGGACGTGCTCCGGCGTCGCCGGGTGTAATGTCGGCCACGATGGCGTTGATGTCGGCGCGTGGGTGGAGCGGTCACCCAGGAGCCATCCGCGCGGCTTTTCCTGCGCGGCCCTCAGAGCATCGCGGACCTTGTGGACAAGCTCGGCCTCGCTCCATTCCGGCTGGCAGCCGACGTTCCACTGAGCGAGGACGGCCATTGCGTCGCTTTCGTTCAGTGCGAAACCGTGGACTAGCGCAAGGGCGACCTTGAAGGCGTGCGTGCTGCCGTTCTGGCCTTGGATCGCGGGCCCCATCGTTTCGACATATTTCGTAGCCCGGTCAATGACGGTGGCCGCGCTCAATGCCCGCCCTCCACGCCTGCCCGTTCGATGTAGGCCAGAATTGAGGACAGCAGAAAAAGACGACAACCACGGATTGCCCCCGGTTCGCGTAGGGACCGTGAGCGGATCAGTCCTTTGCCCGTCAGGTCGTAGAGCTTGGAGCGCGTGAGGCCCGAAAAATACTCCGGCCCCCGGACTGGCGCGCGGACCCAGACGGGCAACCCGCCGCGTCGTTCGTTGAGGAGTTCTCCCGCGCTGGGCAGGAGCGATTTGCGAGCGGTGTCTTGTTCAACCGCTTGTTGACTTGATCCGAGGGTGTCGTTGGGCATGGCGGAGTGTTTCCGTCTTCATGTCCGAACTGCTCCCCAACTTTGGTGGAGTCTTGAGTTTCGCCTCAAGGTCAACAAATCAGATTCCTATCCCGGTCGAAAAACCTCCACTCCCCATTCACCAGCTTTGCCTCATAAACGTAGATCGGAGCCTTCTTCAGTCCAAGATTCTCACGAGCTTTGTTCACCTGCTTATCAGTCAGATCGGGCCTGTCTATGACTTGGCGTAGCACCTTCTCGAGAACCAATTCCAAGAAGAAGCAATAGCCCACAGGCGACTCCGGAGCGCGTCGGAGCCAGCCGCTCACCAACTCTTCATCGAGTGGGTCCACGATTGAGGGTTCAGGGGTAGGACTGGTCCCCTTCCACACGGCATCAGCTTTCTTACGTCCATCTCTCCGGACGGATTTCTGATAGAGTTCTTCGTGGCGTTCCCTGCTCGCGGCCCGGATGAATTCCGGAGCTTCGTTCAAGAGCCACTGACGACCGCTCTTCGTCTGGAGCGCCTCGTCCACTATGTGCCCAGTCGCTTTGGCGGCGGCCTCCGTGTCCCATCCGTCTGGCCTGCGTGCTTCTCCCAGCTTCCTCCACCAACATGAACTCCGAGTGCCTGTCCCAGAAAGAATCTCGGTCAAATGGATGCACGCCAATTGCTGGCTATGCCCCGCTTCAAGAAACCTGCGCCATTCCTTTGGCAAGTCTTTCGGCGCGGAATCTTCGAGCAAATAGCGCCAGGGGAAATCCTGTTGGTCGGCCTTCAGGATCAGCTCGGCAGGCAATCTTCCGAGCAATTGGCCTGCGAAAGACCCTCCTTCGATCAGCTTGGCCAAAGTCGGCAGATTGAACATCGCGCCTGCTTGCTTCCGCATTGCTCTCAAATGTCACCAGCGTCCGCCGATGTCAAACAAGGGCACCCAGTGGCGTGAGCGATCCCAAGCAACCGGCCGCGCTCTGATCATCTTTTCGACATGCTTCCGTCTCCCGCGAACTTCATTGCCGAGTGAACCCACGCAACGATCAGACCGACCGACATGACACAAGCCATCAGTGTCCCAAGATCCTTTACGCTCGGATCACCAGCGAGCACCCATATTCCTGCGGAGATGTAGGCCAGCTCTGAAAAAAACACCATCATTGCCGAACCGTGATCCGTTTCGCCTCTAGTCGCCATGAAACAGATAGGGCAGATGGCCACACCATAGGACCAAAGCAGAACGGGAAAAACTGATCCCTCAGTTGCTTGGCCTAAGAAGAACCACATCACAGACATGCACCAAGCAGCGAGAATGCTGTAAATGTATGCGCTTGAACCAAACGCAAAAACAAAGGCTCCAGAAAGGGAGCCTCGATTGTGGAAAACGCCAGCAGGCAAGAGAAGAGCCAGACCTGGAATCAGTGCAAAAGCCAACACCGATGGTCCGAATATGAATCCGACAATCCCAGCAAGGATCACACTCCACATCCCAAGAACGCCCAGCCAAATGCCAGAAACAATGCCGCCGAGCAGGTTTAGAAACATTATTGGGAAAGACACGGCTGCGCCCAAGACCACGACTGCGCCTACAAACCCTCCTAGACTGCCGCCACCCCTTGAATTTCCCACCGTCAACTGAGCGGCTGCCTTCGTGCCTGTCTCGCGCTGGTGATGATCTTGTGGGGTCATAATGGGATCTTGTGGATGATCTTTCTGGGAGGTTCAAGCCCTCCTACTCAACTTTCAGTTTCTTAAACACCTTGGAACTATTTTCAGCCCAATAATGCCCCCATTGTTGCCGGAGATGTTCGGCCTTTGCTTGGAGTTCAAGACTGTCTTTACGCATACCCTCGGCACGAAGCCCCGACGAATCACGCAGACTTTTGAAAGCAGTTGGAAGACCCGGCTCGACCCAGCGAAGGAAACCTTCATCGACCGTCGAGGCCAGTGCATAGGCGGCTTCTGTCTTCTCAACGATTCTGAAAAAGGCTGATTCTATGGCATCCTCTTTTCCATCGGCTGCCTGCTCAATTTCCTTGGCTTCGCCAATCAGTTGCAGAGTAGCCATGAATCGGTCCCTCATGGCGTTTCCGTTTTTTGGTTTATGCTGGTCGCACGCTGTCTGCAATACAACCAGCAGAACAATGAGACTCAGATGTGTGATGATTTTCATGGCGATGAATGCAAACGATTCCGAAAACGGACAGCCTGCCTGCTCCAGGCCAAGCCCCGCTGCGTGAGTTCCGGCAGGCTGGAAGCTCTTCCCTTCACTGTTCCATAAGTGGCAGACGGGCGGTTTGTCAGTGTCCGCATCACCAGGCAAACCGCTTCAGTGATGGCGTCCCTTGTGAACCGTCCACCCCATGACTTGACGATCTTGTCTGCTCGGATGCCCCGGAGCAGGTCTTCAAGGATCTTCCAAACCTCGATGTTTGTTCCCCGCAACGTCGGCGCGCCGAGGCTCACCCTCGGGTCGCACACGATGAATTTGCCAAGATCCCTGCTGTTCCGCCTATGGGTCGAAGGACGCTTCCTTCCCTGCACGGGTTGAGCGGGCGTCCCTGAGATCAGCAGACTGACGACAGTGGTCAAGAAGTCCTGCCAGCGACATGGCTTCTGTATGACCGCCACCCGCTGCCAAGGAGTCGCCGCACGCTCGACCATCTCTTTGGTCGCCGAGCCCGATGCCACCAGCATCGGAAACGTCTCCTTTCGGTCCGCCAGCTCGGCCAGCATGTCTTCGCCGTTATCGTGCGGCCGGCACCAATCCATCACGAGAAGGTCCGGCGGTTTGCGTGTGATCTCGTCGAGGGCCTCCAAGCCGCAAGTGAACGTGAGGATCTCCGGGTCTTGGAGATGAAACCGAAGCACCGCACCGAACACCTCAAGCACCTCCTCGCCGTCGTCTAGGAGGATAATTCTTCTCGTGCCAAGATCGAACGGCGTGCTCATCCCTCCCCCCTTCCGGCCAAGTCCTGCGCTGCCAGCTGGATCGGTGGCACTCCTCCTAGCAGCGCGAGCAGAATCACCGATCCGCCGACCAGCTTGACCGTTTCTTCGGCACCGTCGTTGTGTCTTCTTGCCATGTGGGGTTTCCACGAATATCTGTTGGAGACCAAGATCATCGGACAGAGTGGGAGCGCGATTGAAGAGTGGGTGCCGGTCCTCTTGTGCTCAACTCATGGTTTTGGAATCCGAACGACCCGCAATGGTGGCTTCATGGATGCTGCCGACGAACTGTGAATGACGAAACAACGCCCAACCCCAGCGACCAAAGGTTAGTCACGGCCTATGGCTTGAAAGGTGCGGCTTTGATCGAGGAGGGGATTTGCAGCTTTTCGCCGTGGGCGGATCTGATGATCGAGCGCTACGGCGATGAGGTTGTCCCGCACCTGTTCGCCATTTGGAAAGAGTCGCTGATCGTGGCGAAGTCTTTCAACAAGCATCCTCCATCCTCTCCTCCTCTCGCATTGCAAGAGGAAGAGGTTTCAATCAGCGGGACGAGAGATACCGCTTCGGACCTGGAAATCCATTGGGATACGCAACCAGAGGCTTCTCCTGCATTCGTGCTTACGGAGTCGGACGACTCCATGCCGACGTCGATTGATGCTGTCCCCTGCGTGGATTCGCCACAATCGACGAAGGGCGCGCTCGCCCAATTTGTTTGGTTGGCTCTGGCCCTGATTTTCGTCTTAGCAGTCGGTATCGGAGGCTACCGGATCTGGAAGGAACCAACGCGAAGCGCCGCGAAATTTCTCGATGCCCCGTCGGAATCTACCACGCCCGACACGGCGGGGAAATCCGCGGATATTCCGGCAGAACTCTTCGCGCTAAATGAGCGCGTTCAGAAAGGGAATCCAGACGCTCAATTTGAATTGGGGTGGCTTCTTTTAAGAGGGGATGGCCTGTTGGTAAAGGACGAGACCAACGCTATATTCCTGTGGAAGAAGGCAGCAGCTCAGAACCATCCGAAAGCTCAAGCCTTTCTTGGATACTGCTACATCGACGGCCGTGGGGGCTTGGTCAAGGATGAGAAGGAAGGAATCAGATGGCTGACCGTATCAGCAGAGAACGGGTTCTTTGCGGCGCAGGAATCATTGGGTGACCGATATTATTATGGCGAAGGCGTAGTCAAAGATCAAGTTGTGGGGGCAAGATGGCTCCGAAGAGCCGCCGAACAAGGGTCTGCGCGCGCTCAGGTAACTTTGGGATGTGCCTATGACGGAGGTTATGGCGTGCCTCTAGATGACGCAGAGGCCGCCAAGTGGTTTGGCCTTGCAGCAGCTCAAGGAGATGGAATGGGGCAGCTCTTTTTTGGAGTAAACTTGGGACTGGGAAGAGGAACGACCAAGAACACCATGGAAGCCTACAAATGGTGTAATCTTGCGGCAGCGCAAGGTCAAGCGGGAGCTGCCTCCTACCGTGATTACTTGGCGAGGGAAATGACCCCTCAAATGGTGGCTGAAGGTCAGCGCCGCGCTTCTGCATTTGTCGCCAAACAGGAAGGCCGAAGCGCGGGAACATTGGACTTCATCGCACCTCCTCCGATTCGCCAACAGAAGACATCGGTCGGCACCGGCTTCTTCATCACCGACGATGGGTTTCTTGTCACTTGCTCGCATGTCGTGACGGGAGCCCGTTCCTTCCGCGTCAAAACAACCAGCGGTATCGTGCCCGCCCGACTCATCAAACAGGATTCGGTCAATGATATTGCCGTGCTCAAGATCGCCGGAACGGTGCGGGCAATTCCAGTGGCTCTGAATCGCAACGTGAAGCTCGGGGACGCGGTCTTCACCATAGGATTCCCCAACCCCGACAGCCAAGGACTTGAACCCAAGTTCACCAGAGGCGAGATCAGCAGCCTGAAGGGCGTCCGGGACGATCCGAGGTGTTTTCAGATCAGCGTCCCCGTCCAGCCGGGAAACTCCGGCGGAGCCTTAGTTGACGAGCTGGGCAACGTCGTCGGCGTCGTTAGCGCGAGGCTCAACGATGCGGCCGCCTACCAATCCAGCGGGGCTCTGCCGCAAAATGTGAACTACGCGGTCAAGAGCAGCCTCCTTCAGGAGTTTTTGAAGGGTATTCCGGAGCTGCGAACCGGACTCAAACTCCCAAACAAGGTGGCAGATCGTGACGCCGTGAGGTTTGCCGCACAGCAAGCCGCCGTGCTTGTGATCGCGGAATGAGCGTGTTCCACGCAATCGGATCCGAGTTGGGGAGTTGACTCGGAGGGGCAGGAGTCGCTGAGGTTTTTAGTTGGGGTATTCGTGGCGCCTGTTGGGTTTCGGCTGAATCTAGAAACCACGTGTTTGGCCAAGCTGGCCGATAAACAAAGAGATACGCGACTTGTGCCTGACTAGTGATCTTCCACTTTGACTTTCGGCACTGCCACTCAGGGCTCTGCTTTTCTATTTAAATAAACTCTTCTTTGCCACCGAGGACAAATGTGAGGCGACGGCTTGCCAGCGACCGTCTCGTTTCACAAACACGTCAGTGAAGCGATACTCCTCCTTTCCGGCCAGCCCACGGAACTTCATTGTGTTGCGGCCGGTCACGACGGCAGTGTCGCAGTAGACGTTGACTTTGAAGTCCGAGAGGACGAAAGAGCTAACGTCGTCAGGCTTGTAGAGGTTAGCTAGCTCCTGAGACTTTGTGAATGTGATGCCGTCCGGATCCGTAGCCAGGTATTCGGACGTAAATAGATTCTGTAGAAAGGCCCGGTCTTTTCTTTCAATGGCCCTCTGCCAATCGTTCTCCAGTTTAATGAGGTCGCCCTCAACGGTGCTCGCAACTTGTGCGCCCATCGTCGCCACCATGATGAGTGCGACGATGCCGATCAGTATGCTTCGATTCATGATTAATCCTCTGGGTTTGGTGGCGAGAATAGCTTAGCGCGCGGTTGCCAATTAAGCCGACCCAAGTGCAGCGCTGACGGAACAGGCATGCGCAGTTTGGGCTGTATGGGGTGGAGGCTGCTACCGATGGGCTGGAACTGTCTAGACCTAAGCCGGGGCACTTAAATCGGATTCAGATGGTCGGCTTCAGGAGGCATCGACCAAGCGTTGACCGGGCATCTTGCACAATGACCTCCGAACCTTCCCGGTCCCAGCATGGTGACCCCGCCACCATTCGGGGAGGCACATGGTTAGGCGACGTCCTACTTCATCGAATCAACAAATGCATCGAAGTCGTTCATGATCGCATCGTGATTTTCTATAAGTTGAAGGAACGCCTCAATACTGGTTCGCTTTGGGAAATACTTGTTCGCCGTAAAGTAACCGTAAAAATTTCCGGCCCGATCAACAATCACTGGTGGTGTCTGCCCATACGGGTTCCAAGGACTTTCGTCTGAATACTTGGAGCCGTATGTTCCATAGCGGTTCCAAATGGATGTATCGCTGTAGCGCGAACCGTTGCTTCCGTAGCGGTTCCACACCGAGTCTGACGCGAGCTTGCCGCAGTTTAGGCAACCCAGGAACACATTGTGATTCTTTCCGCCGAATAACAGCAGTTCGCCTGTTTGGGCGGGCGCTTTTGGGGCACTAGAAACTCCGGGGACTGGTGCGGCGTATCTAGGTGCCGGTTGTGCGTAACCTTGGGTGCCTGAGTTGGCCGCAGACATTGCCGCCCAGAATCCCGGGTCCTTCATCGCGCTGCATCCAGCAAGGGAGCCGGCGACCAGAAGAGTGACAAAAAAGCGAATTACGTTTTTGGGCATGGTTGCTCCTAGCTTTGGGTTCGACGCGCATACTTAGCCGACTCACGCCAATAGGTCGGCCACGAAGGTGTGTTGGTGCCGCCTTTGTTGGTAAGAATGACTCTCCTATTTGAACATTTTCATGAGGATACCTGCGACGAAAACCCAAGGCAGCGCACAAAAGGCTGAGATGAACGCACCGCCTAAGATTAAAGTGACAGCCTCCCCAGCCGCCATCGTCTCCTTCTTGCGTTCTTTGTCGCTCAACTCGAAGAACAGCCAAGGCAAGCCGATTAGCGGGATCATCAGCAACGAGCCAACTGCGTCCTCAATAAGGGATCTAGCAACGACGATCACAACAGCCGACCAAACGCCCGCAATGGCGCATCGCTTGAACGTGAAAAGCTCGGGCTGGTCATCTGTGCGCATGGTGGTGAATTGGGACGAAGCTTCAACAATGACCGCCGCGAGAGGCAATCGAAAAGTCATCCGCCACGGAATTGCGCCTCGTCAGCCAGCTTCGACCACTGCGCCCCGCTCATCACGTAGGCGAAGGTCGATGGCGGGAACGACAAGGCGGATAAAGGAACAGGTCATATATTTCCGATCTCCAGACTCCGCCAATCACTGAACAGCCTCTTGAGATTCCACAACTAGCTATCAACTGCCGCGCCGTTAAAGCACCGACGGCAGCGTTCGCAAACCCCGGTAATGTCAGAAACTGTATTCAACGGGCAAACGACATCGGCTGGGTATTGTGCAAGATCGGTGGTGGGTCTGTAATTATCAAAGAACAACACGGCGACGTTTTTTAAATTCTCCAGCGGCGGCACTTCGCCGGCGTCGCACTGATACGAAAAAAAGTAATTCGCAGTGCGAGGTTTGTGCTCTAAAAAACTCTCGCGGCGAGAAAGGGAATGCTTATCCAAACTAAAATGAACAAACACGTTAGGAGCTTGCTCAATCAACGCCGCCCACTTGGGAATGCGAGTCACCACCCAAATCACTAGGTCTGGCCGCATCTTGGCCAAGTAGTTGACAGTCGTCACACTTTCCTCGAATAGGTCGCCACCCCCGTTCCAACGGATGAAAGTGAGTCCAAGGCTGTCGTATTCCATCGCCACCCGCTCGGCAAATGCAACAGGATCAGACTGCATCGACGCATGCACCTTGCGCTGGTGCCGGAGCGAGTTCGACCAGCTCGGAGCGCCCACGGCGAAATAGCACGTCTTCATGCACATAGCAGTTGGAAGACAGGTCTCCGCGATGGGGACATTGACGCTGTAGCCGGTGACCTTGTTGCCGGAAAGCACGTTGTCATATGACCCCAAGGAACCGGCGGGCTCCGCACTGACCATCAACTCGGTGCGTTGAATGAGGCGGCCTACACGGGCCGTCAAAGGCAGCTTTATTCTTTTCCGAGGCTTGGACTGGGTGGCCTCAACGCGGTTAATTTCCGAGGCTGAATCTTGCGCGAGGGGTAGCCGAGCGGCCAACGCTTTTGCCACCGCCTCCCCATCGGGCGCCGTCCATGGCCGTGGCGAAGACCTGACATAAATCGTCCAGCCGGTCGTGGTCATTGTGAGTGGCAGAAAACTCAGCTGACCTTTGAGCGAATGGATTGGCACGGCGAGGACCAGCGGAAGCTCGGTCACGATGCGCACCGGCAAGCGAACAGGGAACACGCCGTCCGACCAAATCGGCGTGTGGTCCAGATACGATGGCCCCGCCACTTCCATGACGCCGACAAAAGCGGAGACCTTGCTCAGATAACAGAGGATCCGGTCACCCGGTTGCAGGCGGGCGACGGTCTTGGACTTCTTCTCGTTGAAGCCCATCACCTGGCCGCCGTGGCGCTTAAATTCCCGCCAAGATTCCACGGTGAAGAGACCGAGGAAAAATAGCGGCTTGCGGACGGGCTTAGGCCGTCCGTCTGTGGCCGCAACCGTAATCGCTACTCGTGGGTTCATTTCTTCTTCGCTTGCGACTTCTTTCGCCCATCCACATACCACTCGAACAGTCGGGCGAAGAACTCCTTCGAGACTTCCTCGTCATCGCTGACCTTTTGGTAGAATTTGAAGTTTTCGTTCACGAGGTCTTCAAAGGCATCTCTGGCCACTTGCTGGAAGGTAGCTTCGACCGCGTGTCGCGCACCATTCTTGAGCTGCTGCTGGAGAGCCTCGTCTTCACTGATTCTCTTTTCGAGTTGCTTGATCACCATGACTTCGTCTTCGGAGAAGGACGTGTTGAAGCGCGTGTTCAGGTCTTCGATGATCTTCGAGAGTGCTTCCCGCTCTTCGTCCGTGAGGGTCGCGCCGCCGCCGTAGTTGAGCGGGTCCACCTTCGTTTCCCCGCGCTTGAGGCCGATGTCTTTCTTGTCGTTCTTGCGCACCGCGAGTTTTTCCATGTCCACCATGCCGAGCACTTCCAGCGGGTTTTCGCCTTTCTTCGCGGGGAGCAAGGGCAGCAGGAAGCGCAGGAACACGAAGAGCTTCTCCAGTCCCACATCCTTCAGCGGGAAAAGGTGTGAGATAAACGCATACAGCTTCACGAAATCCCGCGCCTTGGATTTGTAGTCCACCTGTTCTTCTTCGGGTTGCGCCTGCCACTTCTTCGCCACCGGGTTGGCGACGCCTTGAAGTAGCTCCAGCTTCGGCTTGGCCGCGAACCACTGCTTGGCGAATGCCTCCACATCTGCCGCCGTGTGAATCGCAAATTTATCGAGATCGGTGCGGATGTTGTAGAGCTGGTTCGGGTCGGTCTCCTTGGAAAGGGTGACGCGGTCATAGAACGGCTGGAAGCCTTTCTCGATATCCTCGGCACTGTTCTCGAAATCCAGGACGAAGGTTTCCTCCTTGCCGGTCGTCGTCCGGTTCAGGCGCGAGAGCGTTTGCACACAGGCCACGCCGCTGAGTTTCTTGTCCACATACATCGCCAGCAGCTTCGGCTGATCAAAGCCCGTCTGAAACTTGCTCGCCACGATCAG
>CANJSG010000025.1 GCA_947476875.1 Verrucomicrobiota bacterium
ATGGGCCACCTGGTCGCGTCGCTTCTCGGCGGACATCTCACCGACTATTTCGGGCGACGGAACACGATCATCCTGTCGATGTTCAGCTCAGCCGTGCTGGTGCTGGTCCTTTCACAGGCCCGCGAGCTTTGGGCCATCGTGACACTCGTCGGGCTGTTCGGATTGGCGGGCGAACTTTACCGCCCCGCCGCGAGCGCGCTGATCGCCGATCTCACCGATCCCGACCAACGGATCTTCGCCTTCGCCGGCTATCGCATGGCGATCAACGCGGGTTTCATGCTGGGTCCCGCAATCGCAGGCCTGTTGTCGCAGGCGCATCCGATGTGGCTCTTCATCGGCGACGGAGTGTCGTCCCTCCTCTACGGCATCATCGCGTGGGTCACCTTGCCCAACATCATCTCAAAAACCGAAGCCCCGGCGCCGTGGAGCGAGGCGCTGGCCCATCTTCGATCCAACCGCCGTTTCCTTCTCTTCATCCTCGCGGTGGCGCCAGTGACGTTCATCTTTTTCCAGATGAACTCCACCTTTCCGCTCCACGCCGAATCGCACGGTCTCACGCGGTCGGAGATCGGAATGCTCCTGGGTTTGAACGGGCTCCTCGTCATCGTCATGGAGATTCCGCTCACGACATGGGCGCGAAGATTGAGCCTGCCCCTGGTGCTCGGAACGGGCTACCTGCTGATCGGTCTAGGCTATGCCGCCAACGCCTTCCTCGGCACCGCGCTCCTGATGGCCCTGGGCGTTTTCATTTTCACGTTCGGGGAAATGATCACCGCTCCGCTCCAATCGACCTACATCGCGAGCCTCGCTCCGCAGGCACTGCGCGGCCGTTACATGGGGATCTACAGCCTCGTCTGGTCGCTCGGACTCATGACGGCGCCGTGGCTGGGGACAATGGCGTTCCAGAAGGACCCGAACATCCTCTGGTTCACCTGCGGCGCTTTGGGCGTCCTCGCATCGATCATGGTCGTCGTCGCCACGCGCGGGCCCTCGCCAAAGCAGTGACGAGCCACCCACGGACAATCGGCCCTACCCTTTCCAGCGTCTCAGCCTGAGGGCGTTTCCGACGACGATCAGATCCGACAATCCCATCGACGCAGCGCAAATGACTGGGCTCAGGAATCCAAGCATGGCCAGCGGCACCGCCACCGTGTTGTAGAAGAACGCCCAGAACAGATTCTGCCGGATCGTCCTCAACGTGGCCCGCGCCAGGGCAATCGCTTCGGACACCGCCGGCAGATCGGCTTTCAAGAGGATGATGTCGGCCGCTTCACGCGCCACATCGCTCGCCCGGCTCACGGCGATGCCGAGATCGGCCTGCTCAAGCGCCGGCCCGTCGTTGATGCCGTCGCCGACGAAACCGACGCGGTAACCGGCGCGTTGGAGCTCCGCCACCTTCTCCGCCTTCTGCTCGGGACGCACTCCCGCGAAAACCCGGTCGAAGGCAATCCCCACTTCGGCAGCGACCGCTTTGGCCGCAGCAGCATTGTCGCCGGTCAGAAGGAAGACCTTCATCCCCTGCCCTTCCAGTTTGCCGACCACGTCCTTCGCCCCGGATCTCGGTTCGTCGCGCACGACAAAGACCGCAGCCAGTTGATTCTCCACCGCCAAGCCGAGAGCGGTGGCGCCCTCCTGCCCGGCGGTTTCCTGACGGCCATTCGCAGAATCCATGTCCACGCCGTTTTCTTTCAACCAGGTGAACGACCCCAGCCGGAGCAGGAGAAGTTTCCCGCCCTGCTTCAACCGCGCTTGCACGCCCGATCCACGCACTTCCATCCAGCCGCTCAGCGTCGGAGTTTCATCCTTCGCGCCGAGACCGACTCCGAACCGCGCACCGCTCGGCGCGGCCGCAACGAACGCATCCGGCCGTTGGGCCGCGATGGCTTGGCTCAGCGGATGTTTCGAGCGACGGGCCAGCATCGCGCCCAAATCCTCAGCAGAAAAACCGGCTGGCACTTTCCCGAGAATATCCACACGGCTGACGACCGGTTCACCACGGGTCAACGTGCCGGTCTTGTCGAAGACCACCGCCGTGATGGTCCCCGCCTTTTCAAGGGCAACGCCGTCGCGGATCAGGATGCCCCGGGTGGCGGCCACGTTGGTGCCGGCGATGATGGCGATCGGCGTGGCCAAACCCATCGCGCACGGGCACGCCACGATGAGCACGGCCGCAAAGTGAACCACCGCCGCCGCCAACGGTGTCTCCGGCACGTGCGACATCCAGAACCAGCCCGCCATCGCGGCATGGACAGACTTGGCGTGCTCGTAGGCAAAGCCCCACCAGGCCGCCGTGGCCAGCGCCAGCAACACCACTACCGGCACGAAGATCGCGCTGACCTGGTCGGCCAGCCGTTGGATGGCTGCACGGCTGGACTGGGCGCGTTGGACCGCGGCGATGATCTGCGCCAGCGCGGTGGTTTCACCGACCGCGGTGACCTTGACGACGAGTTGTCCGTCCAAGTTCGCGGTGCCCCCCAAGACCCGTGCGCCGCCGCGTTTTTCGACCGGCAGCGATTCGCCGGTCAGCATGGATTCATCCACGCTCGAATCGCCCGAGACCACGTCGCCATCGACCGGCACCCGGTCTCCAGGACGAAGCACGATCCGGTCGCCAAGATTGAGCTCCGCGACCGACACGCTCGTTTCAAGCCCGGCATCGCTCAACTGGATCGCGGTCGAAGGGACCAACCGGAGCAACGAACGCAGCGCCGCTTCCGCGCGCGATCCAGCCCGCGCCTCCAGCCAATGACCGACACTGACCAGCGTGATGATCGACGAGGCCTCCATGAAGTAGAGGTGCCCATGGTATCCGGCGAACAATCCCCAGACGCTGAAGACGAACGCCGTGGTAGAACCGAGCGCGACCAGCGTATCCATGTTCGCCGAGCGCTGGCGGAGCTGGCGCCAAGCGCCCCGGTAGAACTGCGCGCCGCAGATCATCTGGACCGGAGTCGCGAGCGCGAACGCCAGCCACTGGAACCACCTTTCCATTCCCAGGCCGAAGATCCATTCACCAAGAATAAGCGGCACCGTCACGACTACGCCGAGGAGCATGTTCCGCCTCCACGCCGCGCCATGGGACTCGTCCGACGCGCCGTCGGCTTCACTGGCCAACGGCGTCCCCTCGAAGCCCGCCCTGACCAGTGCGGCCTGGATCGCTTTCTCGTCACGGACCGAGGCCTCGTTCCACCGGACGGTCGCGCGGCCGGTTTCAAGCGCCACCCGGGCTGAGGCCACGCCCGAAACCGACTGGATCGCATCAAGCACCCCACGCGCGCAGTTCTGGCAGGTCATGCCGTCGATCCGCCACTGCTCGGAGAGGGCGGCCGGCTTGGCTTGGGCGACTGGGTTCTTTTCCATTCTCGGGCCCATTATGAGCTCAATCCGGCGGCCCGCCAGTTTCCCTCGCGGACGGCTCGCCAGAAAAAGGATTCCAGCCGATGCTCCTTTCCATGACCCGCGTGTGCCTCGCATGGACGGCCATTCTCGCAACCTGTGTTGCGGGATACTCTGCCGGCTTCACCAACCAAGTCGCCCGCGAAGTGTCGGAAGTCGGCAAGGTCGTGCATCCCGCGATGACCGAGGTCTCGGGTGTCGTGGCCAGCCGCAAGTATCCGGGGACTTTCTGGATCCACACCGACGGCGGCAAACAGCCGCTCCTCGTCGCGATCAACCGCGACGGAGAGACCATCGCCAAGTTCGATGTCTTCGCGCGGTTCACCGATTGGGAGGACATCGCGATCGACGACCAAGGGCATCTGTTTCTCGGTGACCTGGGAAACAACAACTGCGAGCGAACCGAACTCCGGGTCTACCGCGTGGGCGAACCCGACCTAGCCTCCACTGGCAAGCGCCCGAAGCTACGGCCCGACCAGACCTGGCATCTCAAGTTTCCGCATCAGCCCTTCGACTGCGAAAGCCTGTTCATAATCGGCACCAACGGTTTCGTCATTTCAAAGCTTTTCAAAAACGAACACGCCCGCGTCTACCGCTTCCCTCTCGCGCCGTCGAAGGAACCAGTGACCCTGGTCGAGATCGGAGTCCTGCCCATCACATCGCCCGTGACAGGCGCGGATGTTTCGAAGGATGGCAAACTCCTCGGCGTCGTGGCGAAACAGGGGGCTCATGTGTTCCGCATCGACGGCGATCCGGCCAATGCCGGCCGGCTCGGCCGTTGGTTCACGCCGCTCGCGAACCGTCACATCGAAGGCTGCACCTTCGTGGAAGACGGCCTCCTCGCCACGGCCGAAACCCGTTCCATCTACGTCTTCACGAACCCGGCCTTCCGAGGCCAACCGATTCGCTAAGGACTTTCCACCGGAACGAAAACGGGCGGACCCCCGGGGTCCGCCCGTCTTGATCGATCCGATCTCGGCGCCGCGTTTACTTGCGCGCCCCGGCCGGCGTGGGGCCGTAGATGCGCAGGCGATAGCCGTCGGCGCTGACCTGCCCGGAGTAGACGGTGAAGCCGAAATACTTGGCGACCTGGTCGAACGGCGGGTGAAGCTTGTAGTCGAACGCGGCACCCAGGCCGAAGTCCGGAATGCCTCCCAACGGCCCGGCCGACCCGTCGACGGCCATCTTCTTGGCCATCTCGATCGCGATGCGGGTCTGCTCCTTCTGGTTCTGATAACCGAAGAAGCCGGTGCCCATGCCGCCGATCTTCTCGGCGGCGGCGGCGAGCCCTTCGACCTCGCGCAGGGGTTTGGCCTTGGCTTCGCCGCTGCGGAGGAATTGCTCGAGCATCGCGGGGTCCGAGGAGACGGCGAGGTATCCCGAACTGGCGGTGAACTCGATCTTGCTGCCGCCGGCACCCATCTCGATGGAGTAGACTTTCCGGCCGAGAAGCTCGCGTTGTTTGATCAGGTCTGGATCCGGCGCGATCGTGCCGACGAGGACCTTGATGGCATTCACGAGGCGATCGGGGGCGGGTGACCCGATGAGGAAGATCGAGCGCGGTTTGGACAGTGATTCCACCGTCAGCTCCGCGGGCGCTTTTTCGTAGACCACGATGTCGTCGCCCAAGTTGCCGAAGAGTTCCTTGCGGAGGTCGAAGCTCGGATCCTTGTCCTTGCCGGCGTTGTCAAAGACGAGGTTGAGCGCGCCGTTGGCCGCCGGATTGACGTCGGTGATGGTCTTCTCGATTCCCTTCCAAAGCTTGGCGAGGTCGAGACGCATGCGGAAGGCCTGCACGACGTCGGCCGGGACAAAAGCGGGCGGCTCGGCAGGCTTCGCTTCGCCGGCAAGCAGGGCGATGAGGCCTTTGCGCTCGGCGACGGGTTGCCCAAGGAACAACTCCGCCATCGATCCGTCATCGGACAGTTTCACCGCGAACGAGGCGCTCTTGATCCCGCCGAGGCCGATCGCGTTGACGATCTTGAGCGGGTCGACGGGCGATTTCTTCACGTCTTCCGAATTGAGCGCGAGCTGGAGGAGCGGCTGGGGATTGGCCCAGCCGTAGACCTGCGCGTCGCGGAACAGGAGATTGGACGGCGCCTGGAACGAGGCGGCCTCGGCCAGGGCCGGAACGGAGCCTCCCGCCTGGCGGATGAGGACGCGCTCGATCGCCTTGGTCGCAGTGCCGATGATGAAGAGCGAATCGGACTGGCCGAAGCTGATCTCCACCGGCTTGTCGGAACCCTTCGGCTTGTCGCTGTCGTCCGCGTCACCGGACTTTGCGAAGAGCTTGGAGATGTCGCCCGAAGTCGTGACCCAGGTCGTGAATTCGACATCGCGGATCTTGTCGGTGCGGAGCTTCCGGCCTGCATCGGCCCAGGTCTTCTTCAGCTTGGCCAGCGTCTCCTTGAGTTTATCCGCCTTGTCCCGGGCATCGACCACGGCGACGAGTGCCGGGTCGGTTCCCTTCGCACCGGTCCAGCCGTTCAACAGCACGGCGAACGTGGCCTGCCCCTGGAGCAGGTCCTTGAAATCGTCGGCCTTGATCAGGAGCGCCTTTTCGAGCGGCGTGACGGCGTTGCTCTGGATGTTGCTCCAGAAGTTTTCGCGGAACGCCTTCATCGACGGATCACGCCAATAGGCGGTCGCGGGCGATGTATCGAAGAAGGCCCGGAGCTTGGCCGTTTCCGGCGCGGTGACGAACGCAAGCGTGTCGTCGGGCAGAAGCTTTTCAGGCGCCGGAGCGGGGGCAGCGATGGCCAATGAGGCCGCTGCGAACCAGCCGGCGGCGAGGAGGGAGTTCAGTTTGGTCATGGAAAAATGGATCCAGTGGAGAAGCGTCCGTGATTGAACACTCGGTCCGGTCATTTGGTTTCAGAATACTTGGAAGCGGCCGCGGTCTTGGTGCGGCTCGGCGGTTCGAGGTAGCGGTAGGCGTTGCTCGGGTTGTCGTTGTCGCAGGCGTAGGCGTCGCGGTGGTTCGGGAAGAACTTCACCTGGTCCACCGGGATGGCGAAGCCAAGGCCCTCGGCAAAGGTCAGCTTCATGTTCGTCACGCCGACGACCTCGCCCTTCAGGTTAAAGAGGGGTCCGCCGGAATTGCCCGGATTGATCTGCGTCGTGGTCTGGAGATAAAGCTCGCCCTGTATCTGCCGGGTCTTGGTGCTGACGATGCCCTCGGTGACGGTGCGCTCGAGGCCGAGCGGGCTGCCGACGGCGAAGACGCGTTCGCCCACCGCGAGCGCCTCGGAGTCGCCGAGGGGAACATGCGCGAACTTCGGCGCGTCCTTGTCCTCGACCTTCAACAACGTGAGGTCGGCAAACTTGTTCATCGCGACGATCCGCACCTGCTTGTAGCTGCGGCGTTCGAGCTGGTTGTTGCGCTGGTGGTAGACCTCGATGGAGATGAGCGTCTCGTTCTCGATGACTTGGAAATTGGTGATCAGGTAGCCGTCTTCATTGATGAAGAAACCCGAGCCAAGCCCGCCCGGCGTGCGCACCTGGACAACGCATTGTCCGAGCCCCACCACAAGATCGCGGACGGACCGGTCCGGAGCAGCCGCATTCATCGTCGCGAAGAAACCCGCCTTCACCTCGACCGGGGCCGACTTCGATGGAGCCATCGCCCTGGCCACGGAGGAAGAAGCCACTGACTCCACAATCCATTCGATCTGGGTCCGTGGAATCGTCAGAACCGTGTAGCCGATGTCGACCACGACAGCGTCTTTCTTCTCCGCGAGAATCTTGCCCGAGACAGATGCTCCCTCCTTCAACTGAACGGTCGCCGCCGCGCATGAAAGCCCTGCGATGATCCAACCGGCCGAAACTGCCCTGCGAAACATGGACGAAAGGTGGCGTTGCCGATGCTCCCCGACAAGGGGCCGTGCAGGAAAATCAGCGCGTTCCATTTTCCAGTCTCAGGTAGACCGGGGACTCGCCGATCTCGATCTCCTTGGCCATGGGTTCGACGGCCACACCGGCGGGTTCATCCCTGCTCAACGGCATCCGCTCGGCCCGAATGATCCGACCGGCATACGGCGGCAGTTGGAGCCTGGCTTTTCGCGAACTTCCCGTCGGCGACCAGGCAACCCATATCCGTTTCGCCGGATCTGTCCCGTGGCTGAATTCGTAGAGCATGGCGTCGCTGGGCCGATCGATCAGGACCTTGCTGAAACGGAAATCACCGAGCGTTTTCTGGAGGTGCGCCGCGGCATGGAAGGATGGCTTCGGAGCGAGCTTGCGGGTCAACCCGGCAGAGCCGTGGACATGCGGCGCATCGTCGTCGTCGGAGTAGAAGACGTAGGCGCGCTGGACCGGGAGCGCGGCGAAGACAAGCCAACTGCGGACGTTCCACTGCGCCTGCCGCTCATCGGTCACACCGGCCCATTTCCTGAACTCGGTCTTGGGGTCCGGCGGACGCGTCGAAGAATCGTAGCCGAACTCGGTCAACCAGACTTCCTTGCCGGGAGCGTTGGCGTCCCGCCACGCGCACAGGCTGCGAATATCGGGCAGGTATTCCTTGAGGGCGGGGTCTTCGGGAAAACTCCGTTTCCAGGTGGGCCAGCCTTCAAGCTGGGCATAGCTGTGGACGTTCAACACGTCGTAGAGCGGTTCGAGCCCGGCGATGCTGGAAACCGACTTGGCGTAGTCATGGCTCTTGCCCGTCGTCAGGGCGCCGGTGACGACGCGGATCTTCGGGTCACCGGCCTTGAGTCCCCGCGCCATGTTCTCAAAGACGACCCGGTAGTCCGCGTCGTTGAACTTGCCCGGCTCGTTGCCGACTTCGACGCTCTCGACCAGCGCGTTGGTGGATGACGGGCCGAAGGCGCGGGCGAACCGTTCGGCGTAGAGACGGGAGTCCTTGGCCAGATCCTTCCACTGTTCGCGCGGCAACGTCTCGAACATCAGGCTGACATCGGTCCGCCAACCGGCCGCCTTCCACGAACCATAGACCTTGCTCCAGTCGACCCGGTTCCGGGCGAAGGGAAAAGGCGGCGTGAAGTCCGAGTCCTTTCCCAGATCCCACTCGGCCGGGTGATAGTCGCGCACCAACCCGGCGACGGGGCGATACAGCTCCGGCTTGAAGAGGACCGTGTGCCCATTGATACCCATGAAATCGCGGACCAACGGTTTCGTCCCAACCTCCGCCCCCGACGCTTCGAGCCAGCCGATGCCCAGCAAAAGCAATACCCACACGCATCCTCTGCCCATGGATTCATGGAGACAGGTGGAAACGCCGGGAGCAATGCCCATCACGAAACCGCCTGTTCCGCAGACGCGTGCCTGCGGGCATCCGTGCCGGATGGAATCTCCTCACCGATGTTGCAGAATGGGGGAGAAGTTTGAGAGGCTTCCGCCGAAGTAAACCCCCTCCACCCCATGCCCAACCCAGCTGATCTCATACTATCCGCTTCAGGAAAAGGTCCGGTCTTCACGGCCGTCGGTGACGTTTACCGCCTGCTCGCCACGGGCGAACAGACCGCAGGCGCCTACGCTCTCCTCGAAACCCGCGTCCTGCCCGGAGGCGGTCCCCCACCTCATCTCCATCGCCGCGAAGAGGAGTCCTTCTACGTCCTCGCGGGCGAGATCTCGTTCTTCCTGACCGACCACAAGATCACCGCCAAGCCCGGCGCGTTCGTGCAGATGCCGCGCAACACGCCGCACGCCTTCAAGAACGAGGGCGCCACCGAAGCGCGCATGCTCATCATCGTGACGCCCGCCGGCTTCGAGGACTTCATCAGCGAATTCGGCACGCCGGCCGACTCGTTCGACGTGACCCCGCAGCCGCCAAGCGAGGCCGAGATCGCCAAGCTCCTGGCGATCGCCCCGAAATACGGCATCGAGATGCTTCCGCCGAAATAGTCCACGATGAGCCGCATCCTCGTCCTCTACGACTCCAAGTCGGGCAACGTCGCCAAGATGGCCGCCTTAGTGGCCGAAGGCGCGCGAGCCATCGCCGGCACGGAAGTCCGCGTGCTTTCCATCGATGAAGCCAAAGCCGACGACGTCGTCTGGTGCGACGGCATTGCCGTAGGCAGCCCAACGAACATGGGAATCCTCTCCTGGAAAATGAAGCGATTCTGGGACGAGACCATGGGCCCGCAATGGATGGCCATCGACGGCAAGATCGGCTGCGCCTTCAGCTCGGCGGGCGGTTGGGGCGGCGGAATGGAGCTGGCCTGCCAGTCCATCCTCACGGTCCTGATGAATTTCGGCTTCCTCACCTTCGGCGTGACCGACTACGCGTCGAAGACCCTGACGCTCCACTACGGGGCCGTCGCGGCGAAGGAACCGCGCGAGGCCGAAACCCAGGAGGCCTGCCGCATTTTGGGTCGGCGCCTCGCGGAATGGACGGCCGTGATGTTCGACGGCCGGAAGGCGGAACATCCCTCCAACAAGATGGCCTCCCGCAAAACGCCCTCCGGATAGAAACGGGTGGGCATCGTGAAGCTCGCTTGTCCTATTGCCCCGGCCGGTTTAATCCAAACGCGTGAGTGACAATCCTGAAACGCCCCTCGACGCGACCCAACTGGCCGCGCAGGAGCAGTTTTCCAAACAGAGCCACTGCTACGGCAAGGGCCACATCCTTGAGGACACGTCCGACATCCGGGCCGCCCTCGAAGGCGTGGCTCTTCCAGAGAAAGCCCGCGTCCTCGATGTCGCCACCGGTGGCGGCCACGCCGCGCTCTTCTTCGCGGACCAGGGGCACACCGTCACCGCCTGCGACATCTCCGGGCCGATGCTGACCCGTCTTCGGATGGTCGCGACCGAGCGGGGATTGGCCATCGAAACCAAGCAGCACCCGGCCGAGGCCCTGCCCTACGATGACGGGACCTTCGACCTCGTCACCTGCCGCGTCGCCGCCCACCACTTCAGCTCCCCCGGCCGTTTCGTCCGGGAAGCCAGCCGTGTCCTCAAAGTCGGCGGCGTCTTTCTCCTCATCGACGGTTCAGTGGCCGACGGCGAAGCGGAAGCCGAGTTGTGGATGCATCGCGTCGAGAAGTTCCGCGATCCAAGCCACAGCCGTTTCCTCACGCCCGCCGCATTGAAACGCCTCTGCGGCGCCGCCTGCCTCGAAGTGACGCGTTCCGAGCTGCACCCGATGAAGCAGCCGGATCTGGAATGGTATTTCGACACGGCCGACACCTCGCCGGACAACCGCCTGCAAGTCCTCGACCTTGTCATGCGCGCCCCGGATTCGGCTCTGCGCCTCTTCCAGATCAACATCGAGGAGGACGAACGCATCGTCTGGTGGTGGCAACGGCTGACGCTGATCGCGATCAAGAAGGATCTGCCGCCGCCTCCCGCTACCGGGCAGGTGGCCACCGCTGTCGCCACCGAGTCCCCCGCACCTGCGCCTCAGATCGAATCGACTCCGCCGGCCTCGACAACTAGCGCTCCCGCGCAAGAAGACGCGCCGTCGGTGAATCCGTCATGACCCGTCAGATCTCGATCACCGTGATCTCCGGACGGCATCCGAAGCGCATGCGGTAGTAGAATTCCCCGATGCCCGCGTTCACATAAAGCGGGCCGGAAGGCGTCCGGAAGAATCCCAGGTCATAACTGCCCGAATCGAACGGCAGGGTCAGCGCGCCCAGGAATGGCAGCCTTACCTGTCCTCCGTGCGTGTGGCCCGCCAGGATCAAGTCCCAGCCTTTCTGCGGCAGCGTGTCGGCCCAACCCGGATAGTGGAGCAGCAGGATATTCGTCGCGCCTGCCTTCGGTTGCGGGACATCGGACATGCGATCAACACCACTGAGGACCAAGGCGCCTTTACCCAGATCCACCTGCCGATCGCGCAGCCAAGCACCTCCCGACATCAGGCAGACGTCGATCAGCGAACCCAAGTCCGCCCGGCTCCAATGGTCATGGTTGCCGGGAATGGCGTAGAGCGGACACTTCAGCGCCCGCAGTTCGCGCACGGCGCCGTCGAGGTGTTCCGCGTCCTCGATCAAATCGCCGGTGAAACAGGCGAAGTCGGGTTTTAGATCGTTGATCATCCCGACGACCCGCCGGAGGTAATCCACGTCTCCCTTGAAGTGGACGTCGCTGAAGTGCACGAACCGGTGGCGCACCGTTCCTTTGGCCAGCTTGAGCGACGTCACCTTCAGCCAGCCCGGCTCGAACTGCGTCGCGTCGGCGACCGCCACGGCCGGAATTCCCAGTCCCATCCCAAGAAGCCACCGGCGTCTCGATTGGGCTTTGCTCGGCATGGACTCAGGCTAATGCGGTCGATCACAGGAGGCAATTGTTCCGGGCCCAACTTGCTGCCCGGCATCCGCGCTCCCATATTGCACCCAACCGAAGGAACTGATTTGAGAATCCTTGTCGCCATCACCGGAGCCAGCGGCTCGCTCTACGCCCAACGCCTGTTGGACAACATCGATCCGCGCGAACACGAGGTCCACGTGGTCCTCAGCAAATACGCCGAAGCCGTCATCACGGAGGAACTCCCCGGCGGCCTGCGCGTCCCCGACGGCATGCAGCGCCACAGCCGCACGAGCATGAACGCCTGCTTCGCCAGCGGCTCCAACGCCGTCGACGTCATGGTGGTCATCCCGTGCAGCATGGGCACGCTCGGCCGCATCGCCCACGGCTACAGCGACGACGCCCTGCTCCGCGCAGCCGACGTCATGCTGAAAGAGCGGAAGAAACTGATCCTCGTCCCGCGCGAGACGCCCATCAGCCTCATCCACGTGAAGAATTTCGAGCTGCTCCTCCTCGCAGGGGCAACCCTCATCCCGGCCAACCCGAGCTACTACACCCGCCCGACCACCGTCGAACAGGTCGTGGACACCGTCGTCGCCCGCGTCCTCGACCACCTCGGCCTGCCGCAAAAGATCGTGGCCCGCTGGCAGGAGGAGAAGGAGTAGGTAGCCGGCGTCACCGGCCCTGGACCAGCTCCATCGCCTTGTGCACCGCGACGGATGACGCGGCGCACGCGGCGTCGTTGTCCATCGCATTGAGGATCTTGTTGAACGGCTCGGGCCTGGCCGGACCGTCGTAGCCAATGCGGTGGAGGGCGGTCAGAAAACCGGCGATGTCGATGACGCCGGTGGCCCTCGGCAACTCGCGTTCGTTGTCCTTCTGCAATGCCTTGTCGACGTCCTTGGGCGCATCGTTCAAGTCCACGCTGACCACGTCTTCGGGTTTCAAGGCGGCGATGTCCTCCACGGAATCACCCGCCTGCCACCAATGCCATGTGTCCAGCACGAGCCCGACGTTGCCGGTGCCGATCGCGGCGATGAGTTCGCGCGTCTCCGCCATGGTGTGGACGAACGGATACTTCTTCCCCGTCCACAGCAGGCGCGTGCCGACATACTCTAGGCCGAGCCGCACCCCTTGGTCCCTGAGCACCGTCGCGACCTCGCGCAGCCGGGCGGCGTGTTGCTTGAAGTTCGCCAGGTAGGTCAGTTTGCCATGACTTGGGGAAAGCCAAGTGCCCATACGGCCCACACCCGCGCGTTTCAACCCAGCCGCGATCGCCGGCAGCTTGGCCATGCCCTCGCGGAACGCGGCGTCCTCGCCACGGAAATCCACGGGCAATCCCGCCGCGGCCCATACGAGGTTCTTCGCCTTCAGGTCACCGAGCGTCTCGGCCATCTGATCCGCGGACATCGCGGCGAGTTCGCCGGGCATCGGTTCGACCGCCTCGAACTTGTGCCGGTAGGCGAGGTCGTTCAGCTCCCGCTGGTTCTTCACGTTCACACCAATGCTGCCCGGCGTGAGCGCGATCTTCATGCGCCGGCCTGCCGTGGCGGTTTGGGCGGAAGCGCTGGAGGCAATGGCAATGGCGGCCGAGGAGGCGATGAATTCGCGGCGGGTCATGCGCTGGACGCTGGACCAGCGACGGGCTGCTTTCAACCCGCAGGATCAGGATCGGGCGGCCTCGGCTTCGTAGCCCTTCATCCGCCGGTCGATCAGGAAAGTTCCGAACGGAACCAGCGTGCTCAGGAACACGACGGCGGCCCGACCGAACGACCACTTCGCCACCACCAACGCCAAAACCAGAAGCACACCGACAATCACGAAGAGAACTCCATGGGCCATTCCGGCCACTTTCACCGCCATCGGTTGGCCGGCCAGATACTTCAGCGGCATGGCCACGAAGAGAAGGAGCAGATATGAAACGCCTTCGATCAGGGCCCATTTGCGGAGCTGCGAGACAACGGTGCGCGCGGTGATTTTCACGACGCCGTGACTGGTAGCCCGAAGACAGTCGGTTCTCAAGCGATCCGTTCGTTCCTGCGCGCATGACCACAGCCCTGGCACAAAAGCCGAGCCCGACGATCCGGGGCATCCAACTCGTCGACACTTTGCCTCCGTCTTTCGCTGTTCGCTTCGAGAGATTGCGCTTTCCGGCCTCCCCCCTTGCTGGCAAGAACCGACGTGCCTTCCCCATGAGTCTATCCACCCATCTCTTCCGCGAAGTGCGCCCGGAGTTTTTTCGGGTGCTGGCGGGTGGTTTGGCCCGGCTCTATGTGGACGCGTTGGATGCGCTCGAAGCCGAGTCCGCGCGACGCAGCCAGGGGCTGGAGCGGGACGATGCGCTGGCGCTGGTGGAACAGGTGCTCGAGCGACACGGCGATCTTGTGGCCGAGCCGGGCGAGGACTTCGCCCAGGCCCGGACCGTCCGGGAGAAGGCGCTCGCGGTCTTCGACAGCTTGAAGCGCGCCGGCTGGCTTGTGGAGGAGGCCAACCGCTCCGACTACCGGCAGATTGTTTTCTTCGATCCCAACGGCACCGTCCTCCTCCAGGCCCTGCGGAAGATCGCGTTGCCGGAAGGTGCCATCTTTTCCGACAAGCTGGTCCACGTCTGCACCACGCTGGCCAATCGCGACGCGATGGCCGAGCAGCCTTGGGCGCAGGTCGAGAGCTGTCTCGCCGTCCTGGAAACCGGCCTCGCTGAACTGCGCGGGATGCAGAAGTCCATCGAGCGCCACACGCGCCGACAGCTCGCCGCCGCGACGTTGAAGGAGAATTATTCCGTCCTCTTCGACCAGTTCGCCGAACGCATCGGGCGTAACTGCTACGCCCAGCTCGTCCACGCGCGGCTGCCCGCCAAGCTGGCCGAGGCCCGCCGCGCCGTGGATGAACTCGCCCAAGCCGACAAGGCCACCGCGATGCAGACGGAGGTGATGCGGCGTGAACCCGCGCTGTCGCCCGAGAACGCGACGGCCCGAGTGCGCCTGCGACTGGAGGATCTAGCTCAATTACTGGAGCAGGTGGAGCCGCTGGCCGACGCCATCGACCGGCGCACGGCGGAGTTCACGCGGCGTTCCCATGCCCGCTCGCGCTACCTCCAGGAAACGACCAGCGAGAACCGCGCGACGGTCCAGGGTTTCTTCGGGGAATTGAACCGCCGCTTCGCCGGGAAACGGATCGGTGAACTGGAGGAAATGGGTATGGATGTGCCGGCCCTGAAGCTGCATGAGGCCCGCATTTTCGGCGGGCTGGAATCGCTCTACACACCGCGCCTGCGTCGCGCGGCCGGCGAGATCGAGCCGCTGGACGACACCGATTCCCGCCAGCAGGACCGCGCCCTGGCCGAACTCGAAGGCACGATGCGCGACTCGCTCACCGTCGGCCGGGCCAACCAGTTCGTCGCCGCCCTGCCGGGTGCGGCGGGCGACGGTGTGGCGTCGGACCGGTTGCTCGGCGAGTTCGTCCACAACGACGAGGACATGGCCAGCCTCATCGCCTGCCTGCTGCACGCGCGTTCGGCCGATGCGCGCTACCAGGTCAAAGTGCCACGCGACTGGACCGACGCGGACAAGGCGGTCTTCGACAGCAAGCTCGGCTACCGCGTCGAGCGGTTCACCCTCGTGAAGAAATGACCGACACTCCTTCCCCATCTCCCGGCCTGCTTTCCCGCCTGTCCGAGAACGATCGTCAACGGCTCGGCGAGGCGCTGCGGCGTCTGCTGGCCCAAGGCTCCATTCTTGGCCTGGAGCCGTCACAGACCGATCTCTACCACTGGAGCCACCAGAACCGCGACTGGCTGGACGAGATGGCCGGCCTCTTCGATCTGAAGCTGCATTGGGATCATCAGGACCGCGTCGTCCAGGCCGTGCCGCAGTCCGCCGCTTTCCTCCTGAAGGTGAATCTCCGCACCACGCTGGTGCTGCTGACGCTCTGGTATGAGTTCGACACGGCGGTGCGCGACCGGGGCGAGACGCCACCGGTGCGGATCACCGCGCAGCAGCTCAACGATTCGCTCACCGCCAAGTTCGAGCCGTTGAAGAAACATCTGCCCAGCGCCGCGCAACTCCGCGACATCCTCGCGCTGGCCCAGCGGAAGAACCTCGTCCGTTACACGCCCGATCCGGCCTTCGAGCAGACCCGCATCGAGATCCTGCCCACGCTCAAGCGCGTCATCCCGTTCCAGGATCTCGCCGAATGGAACCGGAATGCGGAACGGTATTTGGCGGGGATTGACTCGACAGATGGCGAAGCTGCCACCAACCCACCGCCGACCGGTGAGGAGACTGATTCAAGCGAGGAACAGCCATGACCCGCACCATCCGCCTCACCCGCCTGCACGCGCTCAACTGGTATGGCTACCAGGACACGCTGCCGGTCGAGGGCAACCTGCTCCTCGCGGGCGTCACCGGCTCCGGCAAGTCCATCCTCATGGACCTCGTCCAGTTCGTCCTCGTGGGCGACCAGCGCGCCGTCCGCTTCAACCAGTCCGCCACCGGCGACCGTTCCGACCGCACGCTCAAAGGCTACGTCCTCGGCGACACCAAACAGGAGGAGGACGGCGTCACCCAATACATGCGCCAGAGCGCCATCGCCTACATGGCGTTGGAATTCACCTGGCCCGGCGGGCGCGGCGAACCCCGGCGCGAGACGTGGGGCATCCGCGTCGAGTTCACGAGCGCGGCGGAGAACCACGGCCGAGTCACGCCCTTCCTCATCCCGTCCAAGCTGGAACGCAGCGACTTCCTCGACGCCCAGCGTGTGCCGTTGGAATACGCGCCGTTCAAGGCTCTGGTGGAGTCGCGCCAGGGCCGCCTCTACACCGAGGGCCTCGAAGCCTACCTGCGCGACATGGCGCAGCCGACGCATCTGAACTTCGACCGCAACATCCTGCGTGCGCTGCTGCCGTCGGCCATGTCGTTCACCTTTCTCAAGAGCTTCAACGAATTCGCCCGCCAGTTCATCCTGCCGTCGGACCGGCTCGATGTCCGCGACGTGACCGCGAGCTACCGTTCGTTCCTCGCCTACGAACGCGACCTGACGGAGCTGAACGACCAGTTCGCCCGGCTGGAGCAGATTCACACCGTCTTCCAACGCCTCTCGGAACTGAAACGCGACCGCATCCTCGCGCATTATCTGGAGGCGCAACTGCGCCACGAGCACGCCGCGGAAACGCTGACGACGGATGAGAAACGGCTGACCGAGCTGCGGAAAGAATTCGCCGGGGAGGAAACGCAGCTGGAGAAACTGGATCAAGAAATCCCCGAACTCCGACTCCAGATCGACAGCCACAAATCGATCATCAACGAAAGCCCGGAAGGCAGGCTCTACACAGAGCTTCGTTCTCAGAACACAAAACTGTCCCGCCAGATCAGCGACCTGTCCGACATCGGCTCGTCGTTGGAACAGGCGTTGACCCGGCGTCTCCGCAATGCGCTCCACTGGCTCCAGCAGCTCCGTGCCTTGCCGTTAGAGTTCGACGCGGCTCCGGCGACAGCGGTGGAACGCGCCATCGCCGCCGCCGAATCGGCGGGCGTGGCCAAGGCCGACGACACGCTGGCCGCCCTGGGCAAAGCCGCGCAGGCCGCCGCCGCCGAAGCCAGCCGCGCCGCCGGGCCGACGCAGAAGCGTTTGGCCGAAATCCGTCAGCAGATGGGCCAGCTCCGCGAGGAGATCGCCGCGCTCAAGCTGGGCAAACTGCCGTTCCCCACGCGGCTGCTCGACGCCTTGAACAACGGCCTGCCCGTGAGCGTCTCCGAGCTGCCGGCGCAGCCGCTCTGCAAGCTGTGTGAAGTGACGGATGAACGCTGGCGGCCGGCCGTCGAGATCGCTTTCACCCGCAAGTTCGCCGTCGTCGTCGCGGCGGAGCACTACGACGCGGCGGAGAAGATTTATCACGGCTTGAAGGCGTCGGAACTCGGCGGCGAAACCGGGCGTGAATCGCTCATCAATCCCACCAAGGCGCTCCGGCTGAAGAAGGCCGTGCGCGCCGGTTCCCTGGCGGAGAAGCTGCGCTGCCGTCATCCGGTGGCCGAGGCCATCGTGGCCCAGCTCTTTGGAGACCTGATGTGCGTGGAGAGCCGCGAGCAGTTGCGCGAGCACGACTACTCCATCCTGCCCGACGGCTTCATGGCCCGCGGCGCGTTCGTCGAGCGGGCGCGCTTCTTCGATGGCAACCCGTTCGTCGGCGACAACGGCCTGAAGCAGCAACTCGCGTGGAAGGAGAAGCGGCTGGAAGAACTGGAAGCGGAGGAACGTCGGCTGCGTCCCGTGGCCGAGGCGGTGCAGGCACTGAATGACGACTGGCGCGGGTATTTCGACGTGCCGACGAGCCTCTACCAGGATCTGGCCCGCGCCCGCGAGCTGCCCAAGCTCCAGGCCGAGCTGACGGACAACATCGCCAAGCTCAAGACCATCGACCGCGCCAAGTTCGACGAGCTGGCGGTGACGCTGGCGGCCCTGGACGACTCGATGAAGCGGATGCAGGAGGAGCAGCGCGCCTTGCTCCAGAGCGAGACGAGGGCGGCGGTCCGCAGTCTGGAAAACGCCTTGGTCAGACTGAGGAGCTTGGTTGCATCCGCCAAGGAACGCTTCGACCAGGTGAAGAACGAAGCAGACGTATCCCCGTGGCTGAAGCGCTTGGAGGAGCTTCGCATCGAGATGCTGTCCAAGTTCCCGCTGAAGGATGCAGCCGCCGACAAGTTCAACGACCGGTTCCACGATTGCCGGGAGAAGGCCGCCGCCGCGTTGGAGGAGCTGAAGGCCAAGCGGCGCGAACTGGCCGTGGCCCATCCCAAGTTCGAGGATTTGCCGGTGGAGGCCGAGTCCAACGCCAGCCACGACAAGCAGCTCGGCAAACTGCGCGAGAGCGAGATTCCCGACTACAAAGCCAAGGCCGAACGCGAACGGAAACACTGGGAGGGACTCTTCCGTTCGCAGGTGCTGGACAAGCTCCACGGCGCGCTCCAGGCCGTGAAGGATTTGCTCTTCATCCTCAACCAGGAGCTGAAGAAACGGCCCATCGGCCAGAACACCTACCAGCTCAAGCACTGGAAGAATCCCGACTACGCGCTTTATCACGACCTGGTGGAAGCGAGCCTGATGGCCAAGGCGGACGATCTGTTCTTCGCCTCGGCCGACGAGCGTTTCCGCGACGGCATGGCGCACTTCCTTCGCGTGTTGACCGACCAGTCGGACAGCGTGGAGGCGGCCCGGCTCCTGGACTATCGGCACTACTTCGAATACGACATGGAGGTGATGGAACCCGACGGCCGCAAGACCAGCGTGGACCGGCATTCCGGCAAGTTCAGCGGCGGCGAAAACCAGTCGCCCTACTTCATCGCCATCCTCGCCAGCTACCTGCGTGCCTACCGCCGTTACAGCACGCGCCGGCCGGAACCGTCTCTGGGATTGGTGCCGATCGACGAAGCCTTCTCCAAGCTCAGCGGCGAACGCATCAAGGACTGCATCACCGCGCTGAAGGCGTTCGATCTCCAGGGGCTTTTCTCCATGAGCACCGGCAACATCCCGTATGCCTTCGAGCACTGCGACTGGCTGATCGTGGTGTCGAAGGAGGAGCGCAAACACGGCAAACGGACGATCACGCGGAACATCCCGGTGAGCCTGGCGCGGGATTCGGACGACGCCCGTCGGCTGATGCGGGAGTGAGGGATGAAGACGGGAAACTCCCAGCGGACGGACGGGCTTAGTGGCACAGGCGCCCCCGCCTGTGCCAGTCCCGCAGGCGCCTCGCCTGCGGACCACTCCGGGCGAGGGCGCCCGGGGAACGGACACAGACGGGGGCGCCTGTGCCACTACCAGCATCCTTCGGCCTTGCCATGAAACCTCTCTCCCCCGTGTTCGCCGAACTGGCCCGCCGCTATCGCCGCAGCCAAGCCGGTCGCACCGGCCAAGCCATCCGGGTGGGGCCTGTGCAGCTGAAGGAAGTGCTCCAGTCGGCGGGTTGCGCCGAAGGCGACGCCCGCGAAGTGGCCGAAGGCGAGTTGAAGGAGGCGGAACGCGTCGGCGTGCTGGAGTTGGTCCGCCGCAACCGCCGCGTGGCGGATGACATTTCCGACATCCGCTTGTTGCCGGAGAAGGAGGCCGAGTTCTTCCGCCATATCGGCGGGGCGTCGCCTGCGGAGGAACGCCAGGCTTTGTCCGAGCAGTTCACCGCCGCACGAGGAGCCGCCGTTCCAGAACGTTGGAGGAATGGCTGGACGAACTTTCTGGAACAAAAAAGCCAAGCCGCGTCGGCCGGCGACTCCGTGGAACCATTCGGGCGTCCGGCGGGCGAAGCAAACGCGGAACTGCTGACGCTGCTTCCCAAACTGCTGGCGTGGGACGGCGAGTCGCTGCGGCGCTTCGCCAGTTGCGTGCTCTGTGGTGACTCGAAGCGGCTGGAGCAGCTCGCCGGCAAACTGGAGGTTGCACTGGAAGCGATCACCGCTGGCCGGATCCGCACCTTGGACGACCTGGGCATCATCCCCAATCCGCGCTCGGTGCCGGTCCACGGTCCGCTGCGCCTCAAATTGGATGGCGAGTGGCTGGACTTCGGACGGCTCCACGGCGCGTATCGCCTGTCACTGTCCGACATCGACCGTGCCGAGGCTCTCGAGACCAGCGCCAGCCGCTGCCTGACGGTGGAGAACGAAACCAGCTTCCACGAACTGGCCAAGCTGCGTTCCGGCGTGCTGCTCATCCAGACCAGCTTTCCCGGCTCCGCCACGCTGGCCTTGCTGCGTCGGCTTCCGTCGGTCTTTGAGTTCCACCACTTCGGCGACAGCGACGAGCCGGGCTTCGGCATCCTCGAAGACCTGCGCCGCCGCTCCGGCATGGATTTCCAGCCGCTCCACATGCTGCGAGGCCGGGTCCCGGCGGAGCAGGAATCGCTCGGCTGTCCCACGCTGCCGAGCTGGCCGTTCTACCGGGAAAACTGAAACCGAAGTTTCGGCACGCCGTCTTGTTGGGCTTCCGACGGGACGAAGTTCAGCCATTCTTTGACCTTCGGCCTTGTCGCCAACACTCTTTACCCATGATTGAAGCCACTTCCGGCCATCCAGACTCGCTCGGTCCCATCACGGCCGGCGTGCCCAAGAAATTCAAGAAGCACAAGGCGTCGAAGCACGACGCCGTGACCAAGGCCGGTGTCGCCGAGACCGCGGCCGCGCCGGCGGCGGAGTTCAGCTTCAATCTCAAGCCCCACCAGATCGCGAAACACCTCGACCGTTTCGTCATCGGCCAACGCGAGGCGAAGAAGGTCCTCAGCGTCGCGCTCTGCGACCATTTCCAGCATGTCCGCATGACGACGGAAGGCCTGTCCGCTCCGTTCTACCAGAAACAGAACGTGCTGCTCCTCGGGCCCACCGGCGTGGGTAAGACACACCTGATCCGGTCGGCGGCGGAGATGATCGGCGTGCCGTTCGTGAAGGCGGACGCGACCAAATTCAGCGAGACCGGCTACGTCGGCGGCGATGTCGACGACCTCGTGCGCGACCTGTATCGGCGGGCCGGCAACAACGTGAAGACGGCCGAGCACGGCATCATCTACCTCGACGAGGCCGATAAGCTGGCGACGCGCGGTGAAGGCGGCGGCCGCGACGTGTCCGGCCGGGGCGTGCAGACCAATCTCCTCAAGCTGATGGAAGACGGCGACGTGCCGCTCGTCTCTCCGAACGACATGACGGGCCAGCTCCAGGCAGCGATGTCGGCGATGCGCGGTAGCGGCGCCGCCGCGCCGGAAGTGATCAACACCCGCCACATTCTCTTCATCGTCAGCGGCGCGTTCTCAGGCATCGACCAGATCATCCGCGACCGCCTGATGGGCATGGGCCAGACCAAGGCGGCCAAGCTGCAGAACGTCGACCAGCTCTATCAGCAGGCGTCGACGGCGGACCTCGTCACCTACGGATTGGAGCCCGAGTTCGTGGGCCGCCTGCCCGTGCGCGTCGCCTGCCACGGCCTCGATGCCGACGATCTCTTCGACGTGCTGCGGAAGAGCGAGAGCAGCCTGATCCACCAATACGAACGCGCGTTCGCCGCCTACGGCATCGCCTGCGAATTCAAGGACGAAGGTCTGCGGGCCTTGGCCGCGCTGGCCAGCGGCGAGAACACCGGCGCCCGCGGTTTGATGACGGTCTGCGAACGCGTCTTCCGCGACCTGAAGTTCCGCCTGCCGAACAGCCGGGTGAAGAAGTTCGCCGTCACCGCGAAACTCGTCGAAGCGCCCACCGACGAATTGAAGCGGCTGCTCAAGGCCACCTAGGCCTAAGCCGGAACCCTGCAGTTCATGGTAGGGCGGGCTTCCCGCCTGCCCCACGCGGCGGGGTGCGGGGCTTTTTAGACGGGCTGCTATGCAAGGTTCAAACCGAGCCGGGTGATCGTCTCGGCCAACGCCTGCTTGATTTGCGCCCGTTACGGAGGGAGTGAATGGCGTGGCCCTGAAAGGGACGCGCAGTCTAGGCGATTGGAAACGCCCGGTTGAGGCAGACTCCAAAGATCACGGCAACACCCGGGCCGCGAATCCCATGGGCAAAGAAAAACGGCGCCGGTGGGAACCAGCGCCGTTCGCGAGGCATTGAGCTGATCAGGAATTCTTGCGGCGGCGGATCTCAAGCAATCCGAGGCCACCGACCATCGCCAGACCAAAGGCAACGGTCGCAGGCTCGGGAACTGCCTGATAGGTGTGGAAGCTTTTGCCATTTCCAGCAGCGAAAAGACCCGAATAGGCCGTATCACCGTCATCCGTGACCGATTCAAGAAAATCGTTAACCGTGAGAGACCCGAGCCCCGAACGCTTCAAAACGATCTTGTAGGACTCGCCTTCCTCAAACCTCCCACCGCCACTAACGCTTGATACGAAATCAAACCCGAAATCGAAGGTGTTGCCACTCGGAATTGATACGCCCGAATCTAATGTTGGTGCCGTAACCGTCCCGGTTAAGGCAGCGGACGAAAAGATTTGAAGGTCGCCCTTGGTGCCGGAGCCATTCTTGTAATTGAAACCCACTCGATTGATGTAGTCGCCTGCGGCAGCAGTGAAGCTAAAAGCTTCCAACTTGAACTCGACCTTATTGGCGCCCAAATCCGTAAGTGTCGCTCTGAAATTCGGGCCAGGAACTTGGGCACCAACGTCGTAAACAGCGGCGTATTCCCATGTTATGACCGCCGCTGAAGAGGATTGAACTAAAGCCGCCGCCACGAGAGCCACACCCGCACCGGTCAGTTTCGAAATGATTTTCACTTTGGTTTTCATATTTCTTTGAGCTGAGGCTGCCTATCGCCGTGTCCTGTTTCAAGCTTTTTATTCACGGTTTTGAGGCAGTGCGCTGTAGTTTTGAGGCACCGGTCTGTGCTTTTAAGGAAAACGCAGCCGATCCCTAGAGCCTCCATCACGTTGTCAAACAACAAGCTACCGCGAATCAATTACTTAAACCGGCGTGGCCCTATCCGAATTCCTACTAAGGCGAGGGCGCGTCACACGGGTTTCATCGCGGATTCCGTCCCATTAAAGTCCATCGAACCCTCGAACCACGAGGACGGCGCAACGGGTTGCGGGAGTGGCCGATCCCGATCTACGCCTGAGTTCCTTTCGCCAACTCGGTGTTGTGTGGACCGGAAAAGACCTCGGTGGAGCCATCGCGTGGCCGCTGACGTTGCGTCAGGGCGTTGTTCGCAACGTCGCCATCCATGCGATCGCCTACGAAGCGTCCCGGACCCACCCGAAACAGGCCCTCGAGTTCATCCTCGAGCTTCCGGCCACGATCAATCGAGGGCCGCCATCGAGATCCTGCAACCCTGGGCCGCGGCCAATCCGTCTTCGGCCACGACGAGGGCGGCATCATTCCCAGAAGGCGAGCTCCAGGAGATTGCGCTACGGACGACGGTCGGAACCTCGGCGGGACGCGAACCGATCGCGGCCGCTGAATGGATCGAGAAGCTTCCAACTGCCTCCAACAAGGAGCAGGCCATCGGGGCCTACACGGTCGCGCTGGCGGAAACCGACCCGGCGGCAGCCGTGCGCCGGGTAGAGACGCTCCCCGATGAAGAATTGAGGAACAACCGGGCCATCACCCTCGCGAAGCGATGGCTGGACCTGAACGAAACAGCCGCCCGCTCATGGAGCGAGAAATCGCCGTTGTCGCCCTCCCAAAAAAGGAGAAAACTGATCCACCCTCCCAAACCCTGACTGCTGCAATCCGGGAAAGCAAAAGGGCGGCTGGATTTCTCCGGCCGCCCTTCTGCTTAAATCTTGATCCGGCTCAAACGACCTGGATCTTGTCGCCGTCTTTCAACGTGACGATGGCTTTCTTCCACTTGGGAGTGCGGCCACGGGCAGGGGTCGATTTCCGGCGGAGCTTGCCCCTCACCTGAAGGGTGTTCACGCGGACAACCTTGACCTTGAAGAGCTCTTCCACGGCCTGCCTGATCTGCGGCTTGTCAGCCTTCGGATCGCACATGAGCGTGTATTTGTTGAGCTTCTCGGACTGGCGGGTGCCCTTTTCCGTGATGCGGACGGTCTTGATGATGTCGAAGGAATTCATGGCTGGTTACTCCTTGGTGAGACGCTGCTCGATCTTTTCAAAGGCACCCTTGGAGAACACGATCTTGTCGTTCTTCAGAAGGTCGTAGGTGTTGAGCAGATCCGCCGTGATCAGGTCGACGTAGGGGATGTTGCGCGAAGCCACCAAGAGATCCGTGTCATAGGACTCGGACACCAGGGTCACGGTTCCATCCAAGTTCAATCCCTTGAGAAGGGCCACGACTTCCTTGGTCTTGCGGGCAGCCACGGTCAGGTTCTCCACGATGAGGATATCCCCGGCCTTGATGCGCTCGCTCAGCGCCTTGCGGAAGGCGAGCTTCCTGGTCTTGACGTTGATCTTCTTGGTGAAGTCACGGGGTTTGGGTCCGAAGACCACACCGCCGCCACGCCAAAGCGGGGAGCGCAATGAACCGGCGCGTGCGCGACCAGTTCCCTTCTGGCGCCAGGGCTTCTTGTTGGAACCGGCGACCTCGCCGACGGTCTTGGTGCAGGCGGTGCCGGGACGGAGGGCGGCGCGCTGTGCGGTGACGGCGTCGTGAACGGCTTGCGTTCCGATTCCGTTGGCAATGACCTCGAACTTGATTTCGTGTTCGCCGGTCGTCTTGCCCTTGAGATCAATGATGGAGAGCTTCATGGCTTACTATTTCTTTGCTGCGGCCTTGGCTCCACCCTTCGCGGCCTTGGCCGGTCCAGAAGGTGCGATGAGACCTGCACGACGTTTTGCGCGTTCCGAACCCTTCGGAAGCTTCTTCGCCTCGCGGATGATGATGTAGTCGTTTTCGGCCCCGGGAATGGCGCCTTTGATGAGAAGGATGTTGTCCTCTTCGATAACGCCCACAACCTGAAGATTTTGGGTGGTGCGCTGCACCTGACCCATGTGACCGGGCATCTTCATGCCGCGCATGACGGTTCCGGGGAACAGGCGTTGTCCGATTGCGCCGCCACGACGATGCCAACCTTTGGCACCGTGGGTCGAGTCACCGCCACGGAAGCCGTGGCGTTTGACGACACCTTCGAAACCGCGGCCCTTCGTGATGCCGATCGCATCGATGAAGTCACCTTTGGAGAAGAGGGTTGCACCAACGACATCACCCGGCTTCACGCTGACCGAGAAGTCGCGGACCTCGCGGATCCGTTTCACGGGCTTGCCGCTGAACTTGGCAAGATGGCCGGTGAGAGGCTTGTTGATCCGCTGAGCCTTCTGCTCATCGAATCCAAGCTGGACCGCATTGTAACCGTCGGATTCGACGGTCTTGCATTGGAGGACGTAATTGGGACCGGCCTTTACGACCGTCACGGGGATGGCGACACCTTTGTCGTCATAGACGCGGGTATGCCCAAGTTTTTTTCCGATGAGTGCGATCATGGCGTTAGATCTTGATGGTGATGTCGACACCCGCCGGGAGGTTCAGTTTCTTCAGCTCATCGACCGTCTTGGCGGTGGGGTCGATGATGTCGAGAAGGCGCTTGTGCGTGCGCTGCTCGAAGGTTTCCTGGGACTTCTTATCCGCGTGCGGCGAGCGCAGAACGGTGAAGCGCTCAATGCGCGTTGGGAGTGGGATTGGGCCAGCGACTCGGGCGCCAGTGCGTTTCACGGTCTCGACGATCTCGTGAGCGGACTGGTCTATCACCCGATGATCAAAGGCCTTCAAACGGATACGGATTCGTTGTCCAGGCATAAGTCAAAGAACAAGGGTTATGGTTTAGCTACGGGCGGCAGGACGAGCCTTCGCAGTATCCAGAATCTGATTCAAGACACTATTGGGCACCTGCTCGAAGTTTAAGGGCTCCATCGAGTAGGACGCACGTCCTTTCGACAGGGAACGGATGGCGGTCGCATAGCCGAACATTTCGGCTAGGGGCACATTGGCGTTGAGGACCGTTTGGCCCATTTTCGCCTCAACGCCCTGGATCACGCCGCGACGGCGGTTGATGTCGCCGAGAAGATCGCCCTGATACTCATCAGGAGTGGTCACTTCGACCTTCATGATCGGCTCGAGGACGATCGGGCTCGCCTTTTTGAAGGCATCCTTGAGCGCGAAGATGCCAGCCATCTTGAACGCAAGTTCATTGGAATCAACTTCATGGAAGGATCCGTCGGTGACGTTCACCTTGATGTCGATTACCTGAAAACCTGCGTAAACGCCGCTCTTGATGGCTTCTTCGATGCCATGAATTACGGCCGGGATATATTCCTTGGGAATCGCTCCGCCGACAACCTTGTTGTTCACCTCGACGCCCTTACCCTTTTCGTTGGGCTCGACGGTGATACAAGCGTGGCCGTATTGGCCGCGTCCACCGGACTGGCGGATGAATTTGCCTTCACCCTCGGCTGAAGCGGTGATGGTTTCGCGGTAAGCGATTTGAGGAGCGCCCGTGTTGGCCTCAACCTTGAACTCCCGCTTCAGACGATCGACGATGATCTCCAAGTGCAATTCGCCCATTCCGGCGATGATGAGCTGGGATGTCTCCTCGTTTGTGAAGCAACGGAAGGTCGGATCCTCTTCGGCCAGTCGCTGCAGGCCTTGCGACATTTTGTCCTGATCCTGTTTGGTCTTCGGTTCGACCGCCATGCTGATGACCGGCTCTGGGAAGGTCGGGGGCTCCAATGCCACGTCGAAGTCCTCGTTGCAGATCGTATCGCCCGTCGTGATGTTCCTGAGGCCGACCAATGCGGCGATGTCGCCGGCGTAGACCTCGTCAATATCCTTGCGCTCGCTGCCCTGGATAACCATCAAACGGCTGACACGTTCGCGCCGACGGGTGCGGGGATTGTAGATCGTGTCTCCCTTCTTAAGGTGGCCGGAATACACGCGGAAGAACACAAGCTTGCCCGCGTAAGGGTCGGTCCACAGCTTGAACGCGAGTGAGCAGAACTTCTGGTTGTCGTCGGTAGGAACTTTGACGACTCCACCAGCCACGGGATCAAGACCTTCTGCAGGAGGAATATCGAGCGGACTGGGAAGATAATCGATGACGGCATCCACCAATACCTGAACACCCTTCTTTTTGAACGCCGAACCGCAGAGGACAGGAATCAGTTCGATTTTGCAGGTGAGGCGCCGAATTGCTGCTTTGAGCACCGGAGCACTGATCGTCTTTTCTTCCAGAACCAAGTTCGCAATCTCGTCGTCCTTGTTAGAAACAGCGTCAATCAACTCAGCGAGCGCCGCTTTGGCCCGCGCTTGATGTTCAACTGGAATCTCAGTGATCTCGTAGTTCAGCCCCTCGTTTGCCTCGGTTGGACCCCAATTGACCGCCTTCTGGTTGACAACGTCAATCACCCCTTCAAAGCCGCCCGTGACCGGCTTGCCTTCAGCCTCGGTCGGGCCGGCACCGAGCGGCAGGAAAATAGGGAACGCATAAGCACGCAACTTGGTGCGCATATCGTTCAGTGCGTTTTCAAAATTCGCACCGGTCCGGTCCATCTTGTTGACGAACGCGATACGGGGAACGTGATACTTGGTGGCCTGACGCCAAACGGTTTCGGATTGAGGCTGCACACCTGCAACAGCACAGAACACTGCGACCGCACCGTCCAGCACCCGCATGGAACGCTCAACCTCAGCGGTGAAGTCCACATGCCCTGGCGTATCAATGATGTTGACGCGATGAGACACGTCTTGGAACGCCTTGAAAATCCCCTCTTCACCCGGCTTGGCGCATTTCTGCGTCCAAAAGCAGGTCACCGCGGCAGACGTGATCGTGATCCCGCGCTCCTTCTCCTGCTCCATCCAGTCGGTCACGGTATTTCCGTCATCGACGTCACCGATCTTGTGGATAAGACCGGTATAGAAGAGAATTCGCTCCGTAGTGGTTGTCTTGCCGGCATCGATGTGCGCAGCAATTCCAATGTTACGGGTCCGCTCCAACGTATACTGACGGTTGGGCGAATTGAGCTGTGTGTTGTCGGCCATCTTTCTTGAGACTAAAAACGCCCCGCAGCGCCTAAGCGACCGGGGCGTGTTCGTTTTTGACGGGTTTTACCAGCGAAAGTGAGCGAATGCCTTGTTGGACTGGGCCATCTTGTGCACTTCGTCACGTTTGCGAATTGCATTTCCCTGACCCTGATACGCTTCAAGAATTTCAGCAGCCAACGCCTCGCGCATTGGAATGCCCTTGCGAGCGTCCGCAAAATCGACCAGCCAGCGCATAGCCAAGGAAGCCTGTCGATCAGCAGGAACCTCCATCGGAACCTGATAGGTTGCACCACCAACCCGGCGAGGCTTGACCTCGAGACGGGGCTTGGCGTTGTCCACCGCTCGCTGAAGGATCTCAAGCGGGCTCACACTGGGAGTCTTTTCCGCAAGACCATCAAAGGCCTGATAAACAATCCGCTCAGCAACGGAACGCTGCCCCCACTGCATGACCGTGTTGATGAGCCTAGTAACCAAGGTGCTGTTGAACCGGTTGTCCGGAAGAACCGAACGCTTATCCGCTTGACGACGACGTGACATAGAAATGATTCGCGATTACTTCTTGGCCGCTGCGACCTTGGGACGCTTGACACCATACTTCGAGCGACTTACGCGCCGCTTCTCAACCCCCGCGGCATCCAAAGCACCACGAACAATGTGGTAGCGGACACCCGGAAGATCCTTAACACGCCCACCACGAACAAGAACAATCGAGTGCTCTTGCAGGTTGTGTCCTTCGTCAGGGATGTAGGCAATGATTTCAAATCCGTTGGTGAGGCGGATCTTTGCCACTTTTCGCATCGCTGAGTTAGGCTTCTTCGGGGTGCGGGTCATCACCTGAAGACAGACTCCCCGACGGAATGGAGAAGTCTCCAAGGCGGGCGATTTGGACTTGCTACGAATTTTCGTGCGTCCTTTTCGGACAAGCTGATTGATGGTCGGCATTTACAAATGCTTTCTGGTTATCCGCGTCGCGACTTGGCGAAATGGAGCGCGGAACATAACAAACAAATTCTTCGAGGCAACTAGTTAATTTGGTTTTCCAACAAACTTTGATTCCAAGAGGGGTCAACCAACCAACGGTGACACCTGCTCGGATTGAGCGACTGGTTCTTCTGGAATCGGTTCGACCAGCGGAACCAACGAAATATTCCGATGCCCCTGATAA
>CANJSG010000026.1 GCA_947476875.1 Verrucomicrobiota bacterium
AGTCATCCTCAGACACGAGAACCGCATTGGAACGTTTGCCGGTAATCTGAATGGGTTCGTGGGAATCGGCGACCTCATCAAGAAGTTGGTAGAGCTTGGAGCGGGCTTGAGTGACTGGAAGTGAGGTCATGGCCTAGGCGTCCGTGAAAGCGTCCGCTTTGTCAAGTGGCGCATGGAGACGCCTAACGACCGACCGACCGACCCCAAGCTCAGCTGCGCCGCGTTCGCAGGTAAAGGTTCGAACCGGTGCCACGAGGTGATGCGCTACCGCCATCTGTCGCACCGGACGGAGGAAACCTATCTGCACTGGATCCGGAGGTTCATCGTCTGGAGCGGGAAGCGGCATCCGAAGGAGATGGGCGGCCCGGAGGTCCGGGGTTTTCTGACTTATCTGGCCGTGGAGCGGAACGTGGCGGTGGCGACGCAGAGCCAGGCGTTGAACGCGCTGGTGTTCCTCTACCGGGAGGTGGTGCCGGCGGAGATCGGGTGGATCGGCGATTTTGAACGGGCGCAAAGGCCGAAGCGGTTGCCGGAGGTGTTGAGCCGGGGGGAGACGGGACGGCTTTTGGCGGAACTACCGGGGACGCACGGCTTGATCGCCCGGGTGTTGTATGGATCGGGCCTGCGGCTGATGGAGGGCTTGAGGCTGCGGGTGAAGGATGTGGATTTCGGGCGGGCGCAGGTGGTGGTGCGGGAGGGGAAGGGGCGGAAGGACCGGGTGACGATGCTGCCGGAGGCGTTGAGGGCGCCGTTGCAGGAGCATCTCGTCCGGGTGCGGGAACTGTTCATGGAGGACCGTTTGAACGGGGTGCCGGGGGTGTATCTGCCGGAGGCGCTGGCGGTGAAGTATCCGAATGCGGGGACGGAATGGGCGTGGCAGTGGGTGTTCCCTTCACGGGAGCTTTCGGCGGACGCGGTCTCGGGCGTGATGCGGCGGCATCATCTGCATGAGGCGGGTTTCCAGCGGGTGATGAAGCAGGCGGCGCTGCGGGCGCTGCCGGAGAAGCGGGCGAGCGCGCACACGTTGCGGCACAGTTTCGCGACGCATCTGCTGGAGGCGGGGACGGACATCCGGACGTTGCAGGAGCTGCTGGGCCACAAGAACGTGGCGACGACGCAAATCTACACGCATGTCATGGCGAAGCCGGGGATCGGGGTGCGAAGCCCGTTGGACGGGTGACGAAGCGGCGGGTGGGCGAAAGCCGTGGGTGGAGGAAATCAGAACTGCCGACCGGGCGCGCTGGCCGGAACGCGGCACTCTGCTCTGCGACGGTCAGGGCGGGATGCCGATTCGGCGCAGGGTTTCGGTCCTCCTCTTTCTCTTTGTCCGGTTCCTCGTCTTGAGCGTTGGCAAGTAGGAGGAAGAGGCGGGCTTCAGGCTTTCTCCGGCGGGGACGAGGTGCCTTCGGCCTTGGCCACGGAGGTGGCGGCAGTGAGGTCGCCGGCGACGTTCCCCGTCGTGCGGCACATGTCGAGGATGCGGTCCATGCGGATGGGGGCCACTGGAGTGAAGTGCCTGCCCAGATTACCGGCTTAATTGCGGTTAGGCGCGATGAACTCGAGCAGATCGGCCGCCTCCTGGGCCGTGAGCGCTTGGAGGAGGCCTTCCGGCATCGACGAGCCCGGCAAGGTCGTATCGCGCCGGATGGATGACGCCGGGACGACGGACAGCGCGCCGTCACTGGCACGGAGGCGGACGGATGTCGCATCACGCGAGGCGACAAATCCCGTCCGGACCTGGCCATCCGTCGTCTCGATCTCGTGGGTGCGCCACACCTCGTCGACCTGTTTGGCCGGATGCAGGATCTGGTCGAGCAACGCGGCGCGGTTGAACTTCGTTCCCACCGTTGTCAGATCGGGCCCGACCTCGCGTCCTTCTCCTCCGTGGCGATGACAGGTCTGGCACTGCGGGCCGCCCGTGCCGAAGAACAGTTCCCGCCCACGAACGGCATCGCCTTGCCGGCTGAGGATCAGCTCCGGCGCCGGTTCAGCGCCAAGAACCTGACGTCGCTTGGCGGCCGGCAGGAACCGCTCGAGCAGATCACGCGCGGCCGGGATGGACGCCGTTTCGGCCAGTTCGGCCAAACGCGTCCGCTGCATTGAGGACGGCGTGACGGCGCAGGCGTCCAAGGCGAGAGCAATGGCGGCGGACGGGGTTCCCGGTTTGTTTGCGAGCGCAACGTCGAAGCCCGGTCGCGAGGGATGAGTCGTCGATCCGAGCGATTCGACCCAGTGGCTCAGAAGCGCCAGCCCCGGTTCATCGACGACGGACGACCCGACAACGGGCATGCGGCCCGAGGCGGTGGTCGCGGCGCGGTAGAGCAACGCCGAACTCTCCGGCGCTCCGGGCGCGAGGATCTTCGCGTCCGTCAGCCCGAACCCGCCCCGGTTTGGAGCCACGTCGATGGCGAACATCTGCGCCGGCGTCACGGCTCCGTGGAGCTGGATCATGACCGACGCGTTCGCATCGCGCCGATGGCAATGGCCGCAGTTCGCGTGCAGCCAGGAGCGCGCACGGAGGTCGAGCGGCGCGGCGGTGTCGTGCGGCGACGCGAGGTTCCACGAACCGCCATCGGTCTTGCCGTCGACCACGCCGAGGCGTTTTAAGCGCTCGAGTTCGGTCTCGGTTCCGCCGGCCTTGGCGGCCAGTTGTTGCGGGATGAAACTCACGATGGTGCCGAAGTGGTCGAGGTGGCAGCGGAAACACTCCGTGCGGCTGAGGAAGCGCCAGTTCTGTTCACGCCGCCCGCCGGGCGCGGCTGGATCGTCGATGATCAACTGCTTCTCGGCTCCTTCCTTGGGCACGAGCTCGGCGTCGGTCTGCGCGTCGTTCCAGCGATAGGTGTAGGCGCTCCAACGCGAACGTTCCAGGTGGAGCAGCTGCGTCTCGATGCGACGGGCGGACGCCGGATCGCCTGTTTTCATCTCCATCGTCAGCGTCCGCGTGAAGACGGTTCCGTCGGGCACGGTCGCCTTGTTGCCCGTCTTGGCCGTGGCGGTTCCTAGGACGGCGACGGCAAGATCCGCCCGCGCGTGATCGGCCCACGACGGAGCGACGATGCGATACGGTTCGACGCCCGGGGCGGGTTCGAGCGTGGCCGTAGACTTGAAAAGGCCCGTGCCGCTGAGCTGGCGAGGAAACGAACTGCTGGCGGCGGAGTTCGTGTTGCGCACGAGCCGATGAATCCCGCCGCCGCTGAAGTCCGCGTAACAGATTTCCCCGGCGAGATCGTTGGCGAAGCAGACGACCCGATGGGTGGTCATCGTCAGTTCGGCGCGTGAAACGACGGCTCCGTCGCGCCAGAGGATGGACCAGATCTTGCCCGACTCGAAGTCGCCGAAGACGTGGTGGTCTCGCAGTTCCGGCAGCGCCCGCCCGTGATAGAAACGACCGCCGGTGACCGAGGCCCCTTCCGTGTGCGGATACGACCAGAGAGGCGGCTGGATCGGCGTCGGGCCCGCGGGCCAGGTGGAGTTCACACGCGTCGGACCTTCGACGATGCTCCAGCCTCCGTTGAATCCTGCACCGGACACACGGAAGAGCATTTCCCAGGCTTCCCATCCGACATCGCCGATCCACAAGGCGCCGTCGCGAGGATCGAAGGACATCCTCCAAGGGTTGCGGAAGCCGTAGGCCCAGACCTCCGGACGAGCGCCGGGGCGGTTGATGAAGGGGTTGTCCTTCGGGATCGAGTAGGCCTTCCCGTCAGCGGGATGATCCACGTCGATGCGCAGGATGGACGACATAAGGTCGTCGATCGACTGACCGGTCTTATGGACGTCCGGGGGAGTCGGCGCTGAACCGTCACCGGCCGAAATATAGAGGAAGCCATCAGGGCCAAAGTGCAGGTCGCAACCGTTGTGGCCGTCGGACCACCAGTCGACCAAGCGCACCGCTCCGGCCACGTCGACCATCGGCGGCGCGTCCGGCGACACCGCCGGTTTCATGGTCATGCGCCAGACACCCATCGACCGCCTCGGCTCCCGCGTGAGCAGCGCGGCGAAGAGGGTGTGGTTCGTGGCGAAGCCCGGATGGAAGACGATGGAGAACGACTCGCCTCCGGGACCCGTGAGCTCCGAGAAGTCCGCGATCAACGTCGCCTTGTCCGCTTCCGGTTGGTTGGGGAAGGCCCGCAGTTTGCCCATGTGCTCGACGACGAGGACCCAGTTGGTCAGCGGTTCGAAGTAGAGTCCGACCGGTTCGAGCAGCGGGACCGCGGGATAGATCCGTTCCGTCGTGTAGGCCGGCGGCGGTTCGGGCGAGCCTTGGACCTTGGAAGTGGTCCACGGCGTTCGGGTGGCCGCATTTCCGGTCAACGGCGCAGCGGCGCCAAGGACGAGAAGCATCAGCACCGCGGTCAGGCGTCGGGTCGTCATGGAATGACCCGACGCTAGTGCCCGAGACCCACGCTGTGAAGCGCCAGTCCGAACGTTTTCGAAATGTTACACGCCCGGCGGCGCAATTCAGAACGCGAGCGACAGCCCGACGTAATAGTTGCGGCCGTAGGCGGGATCGATGCCGTCGGCGCGGATGCGGGCGTAGTAGTCCTCGCCGAGGAGGTTGTTGATCCCGGCCGTCAGGCTGAGCCCGTCACCGTAGATCTTCACCTCGGCCGTGAGATCCCAGACCATGTAGGCGGGGATGACGTAGTTCGCGGAATTGGCGTCGTCGCCAAAGTGCGAATCGACGAACGTCCCCTGGAGCGAAACCTTGGCGCGATTGCCCCAGCGCGCGGTCATACCGGCGCGGAGGACATGGTCGGGAGCATACTGCGGCACGTTGCCATCGCGCGGGCCGGCGACGAACCCGGCGTCGAGCAGCATGGCGTTCGCATGCAGCCCCAACTGGAAGTCCCCGGCCTCGCCGGATCCGCCCCGGAGCGCATCGGCCAGCCCCAGCAACTCCAGCTCGGCGGACGCTTCCCAGCCGCGATGGATCGCCCGGCCGACGTTCATCACCGTGTTGCCGACCGTTCCGATCTGGTTGTCGAAATCCAACCAGAAGAGGCTCGTGTCGAACGTGACGTAGGGAAGCGGATGTCCGCGCAGGCCGATCTCGTATTGCCAGCTCCGGCCTTCCTGCAGGTCGCCGTTGATGACAGTCGTTCCACCGGTAGGAACGGCTTCGGTGAAGATGTTCGGACGATAGGCCTGCGAGGCGTTGGCATACGCCGCGACACCGCGGTTGATCTCATACTCCAATCCGAGGCCGACGAGCGGCACGAACCCGGTCTCGCTCTTATCGCCGAGCGGCGTGCCCGCGGCCGCCTTGTCGAGGTTGATGCTCTCCTTGGCCGTCTGCCGAAAACTCTCCAGACGGAAACCCGGCGTGATTGACAGCTTCCCGACGACGAAACGGTTCTCGATGAACACCGGAGCGTAGATCACCGAGCGGTCGCTCTGGCCGCGGACCTGCCCGTCGTCGGCGTCGGCCGTGGCGCCGCGTTTGTCGATGCGGGGCGAGGCCGTGTGGTAGAGCTGCACGCCGGCTGCAAGGGTCTGGGTTTCTCCGCCAAGCTGGTAATCGTGGCGCAGACGCGTCTCAATGCCCTCGGTGTAGAACTCCTGCAGCTCGATCGTGTTGCTGTTCGCCGTCGGGCCCGTCGGCAAGGTGCCGAAGCCGCCGCCGCGTAGGCGTTTGCTGAAGCGCGAATAGTATCCGCCCCACGCCGTCACGGTCATCTGCGTGCCTTCGGAGAAATCCTTCTCCCAGGCGAGCGAGGCGTTGTAGCGCTCAAGGCGGAACCGGTCGACGAAGCGCGAACTCGCCTCGCGATCGACGTCGTAGTTCACCGTGTTGGCGCCCGTGGCAAATGTCAGGCCGCCGGGTTCGCCGTGTTCCTCGCCGTAGGCGTCGAAGGTGAAAATCCACCGGCTGTCCGTCTTCGCATCGAGGACGAAGCGGATGCTGCCGGTGTTGAGATCGACGTCGCTGTTGGCGGCGCGGAACCCGTCGGTCTGACGGTGGTTGAAGTAGGCGTAGTAGCCGACGCGTCCGACGGTGCCGTCGACGGAGTTGAAGGTGGAATAAAGGCTGTCGCTCCCGAGCACATGCTGCGAGTGGGCCGAGAATTCCCGGTCCAACGACGGGCGGTGCGTGACAAAGTTGATCGCGCCGCCGGGCTGCGGTCCATACATCAGCGACCCGCCGCCACGGATGAACTCGAGACGGTCGACCGTGTCGAACGGCGGCGTGTAGTAGGCCTCGGGATAGCCGAACTGGTCCGCGTGGATGGGGATGCCGTCCTTCAGCACCTGGGTGAACTGCGCCCGATGTGGGTTCAGGCCGCGATACCCGATGCTGACGAGCGGGCTGGTCTCCTCGCTGACCAGAAGCCCGGGCGTCTTGGAGAGCGCCTGACGGTAGTTGTTGTTGCTGATGCGCGGCAGGTCGTCCAAGTCGATCACCGAGGTCTTCTTGCCTGAGTAGACCTTGGTGCCGTCCACCGCCGGGAGGAACGTCGGTTGGACCAGGGAATCTCCTTCCGCTTCGGCGGAGATCACCATCGTGGGGAGAAGGACCGGGGCATTGGTCGCGGCGGCCAGGCCCTGCGAGGCCAATCCGTGGGCCATGATCAAGGCGGTCAAACCGTGCGTGGAACAAACTCGGGGATTCATGTGCGATAAGTCTCTGGAACTCCCTCCTCGCTCGGCCGCTGGCTCGTGATGTCCACGCAGTCACCGTCGATTCGGGAGCGAGAGGCTGCCCAACCCGGAAGCCGCACGCTCCCGGCCACTTGCCGAATACTGTCGGCGGATTGCCGCTGCGAACGCCGTGCGAAGACGCCCAAGAAATCCTCCTCCCGCGTTTGCAGGCCTTCGCAGATCGCTACGTCGGCATCTGCAAACCGATCTTGGTCGCAACCTGGATCACGTCCTTATCCCCGCGGCCGGAGAGGTTGATGATGATGAGCGCGTCCTTCGACATCGTGGGCGCGACCTTGATGGCTTCGGCCACGGCGTGGCTGCTTTCCAACGCGGGGATGATCCCCTCAATCCGCGCCAGCCTCATGAAGCCGTCGAGCGCCTCGGGATCGGTGGCGTAGGTGTATTGCACGCGTTTGTTGTCGTTCAGCCACGCGTGCTCGGGACCCACGGCGGCGTAGTCCAAGCCGGCGCTGACGCTGTGGGTGCTCTGGATCTGGCCAAACTCGTCCTGGAGGATGTAGCTGCGGGTGCCTTGAAGGACGCCAAGCGATCCGCCCTGGAACCGCGCGGCGTGTTTCTCCGGGAAGATGCCTTCACCGCCCGCTTCGACACCGGTCATCCTCACGGAAGCGTCGTTGAGGAACGGATAGAAGAGGCCGATGGCGTTCGACCCGCCGCCGACGCAGGCGAGGAGGAGGTCGGGCAGGCGTTCTTCCATCTCGAGGATCTGGCGGCGCGCTTCGTCACCGATGATGCGGTGGAAGTTCCGGACCATGACCGGATACGGGTGGGCGCCATAGGCCGTGCCGAGGATGTAGTGGGTGCTGCGGACGTTCGTGACCCAGTCGCGCATGGCTTCGTTGACGGCTTCCTTGAGCGTCTGCTGGCCGGCCTTCACCGGCACAACCTCCGCGCCGAGCATCTTCATCCGATACACGTTCAGCTCTTGTCGGACGCAATCGACCGCGCCCATGTAGATGACGCACTTCATCCCGAACATGGCCGCGACCGTGGCCGTGGCGACACCGTGCTGGCCCGCGCCGGTCTCGGCGATGATGCGGGTCTTGCCCATGCGTTTCGCGAGGAGGATCTGGCCCATCGCGTTGTTGATCTTGTGGGCGCCGGTGTGGAGCAGGTCCTCGCGTTTCAGGTAGATCTTGGCGCCGCCGAGTTCACGGGTGAGGCGTTCGGCGAAGTAGAGCGGGGTGGGCCGGCCAACAAATTCGCGGAGGTAGTAGCTGAGTTCCTGCTGGAAGGCGGGATCGGTCTGGGCGCGGAAGTATTCGGCCTCCAGCTCCTGCAGCGGGTGCATCAACGTCTCGGGCACGTAGCGCCCGCCGAAGGGGCCGTAGTGGCCGTTCGGATCGGGCATGGCCGGAGTCGCAAACGCGGTCATCGTCTCGTTCATGGGCCAGACGGTAGCGCGGGTGGAACGAAAACGGAAAGTCCGTGAATGAGGAAATCAGAAGGCCAAAGGCCGAAGGGGAATCCAGCGTTTCAACCACGGATGAACGCCGTCTCGCCGATGTCCTTGAGCGCGATACGGCCCGGCTCTTTGGCCAGCGCGGCCTCGGTGCGCTCGATGGGATCCAGCACCGGTTCGTTGCTCAGCTTGAAGGTCTGATGGTGGATCGGAACGAAGAGCCGTGCGCCGGCGGCGTCCGCCATGACGACGGCCTCCTCGGGTGCGCAATGGCTCCGGATCCACGGATCGTAGGCGCCCACGGGCATGATCGCGGCCTCGAAAGGGCCCTTCGACCGCAAGGCGGCGAAGAGCGGTGTGTCCGCCGTGTCGCCGCCGAAGAGGAGTTTGCGCCCCTCGCGCTCGACGATGAAGCCGCCGTAGCCGCGATGGGTGTCGCGGCGGATGCGCGCGCCCCAGTGACGGACCTCGATGGACTCGACGGCCACCTCGCCCCGCGGAGTGCGGACAACGGCGCGTTCGCCCCAACGGAGTTCCTTCACGCTGGCGAAGCGCCTGACTGGAACGAGATCGGACGTGTCCCGGGACATCACGACCTGCGGCCGCCCACGCAGCGCGGCGAGCGAGGGCGTGTCCAGATGGTCGAAGTGGGCGTGGGACAGCAGCACCAGATCGATCTCCGGCAATTCCGTCGGCGACAGCGCGCAGGCGACGAGGCGTTTCGGTCCGAGACTGCCGATACCGAGATCGACGCCGATGCGCGGGAAGAACGCGGGATCGGTCAGGATGCGGACGCCGTAGAAGTTGACGAGGACCGTGGCGTGGCCCAGCCAGGCGAGGGTGATGCCGTTGTCGCGCCAGGTTGACGGATCAGGCCGGAACCGGGCGGGGGGAACCTTGCGGCCGATCTCCGCGATACGGTCCCGGATGAACCGTGCGGACCACGAGGACGACGTCGCGGCCCACGCAGCGCCCAGACCGGCAAGGGCTCCACCGACGAGGAAGTTCCTCCGGTTGAAGATCCGTCTGCGTTTCGGGGCGGCCACGTTCATGGTGTGAAACTGCAAGCGAACGACCGATTGGCAAGAGACTCGCCGGTGGACTTGTTCACAGCGGAGTTGGCTCGGCGAGCCGTCCTTACCAATCCGTCGATTTGATCGGCGTCACCTCGAGCTTCTTCACCGTCACGGTGGAGCCGACGGCGGGGAAGACGGAGACCGGTCGATTCAAGGCTGCGTGGGTGAGCTTGTCCTCATAGCGGAGCTGGCCATCGACGAAGATCTGCTGGCCTTGGAGGTTCACCACCCAGCGGATGTCGACGAATTGGTTGGCCGGGATCCTGCCGGCACCGGCCTTGTGCCTCTGGTCGGCGGGACCGCCGTTGATCCGGAGTTCGTTCGGGTTCCTTTCCCAGTTGAAGATGACCTGGTCCGCCGCGTAGCCGATGCGGAGGTTGGTTAAGTCCGTCTTGGCCACAATGCGGATGTCCACCGGCGGCCGGTAGCTCGTGGGTGTGACGAGACGATTGGTGCCCGTGAGCACGAGACCGTCGGGATAGACCAGCCGCGTCTTGGCGGCGGACGACGAACTGGAACTGGTGCAGCCGGTCAACATGACGACCGAGGCGGCGAGGATGACGATGAGGCCCTTCATGGTTTTGGTTCTCGAGATGTTGGCCGGACGAACTCCATCTCGCCTTCACCCCTCGGCCTTGAACACGCTGATGCTGAGCGGCGGTAGGATGAACTCCGCGCTGAACGGTTGGCCGTGGCAGGGCGTGGCCTGCGCGGTGAGGCCGCCGGCGTTGCCCTGGTTGCTGCCGGCGTAGACGGCGGAATCGCTGTTGATGACTTCCTTCCAAAACCCCGCCTTGGGCAGGCCGATGCGGTAGGGCGACCGCGGCACGGGCGTGAGGTTCAGGATGACGACGATGTCGGCTCCGCCACCACCGCGGCGGATGAAGCTCATCACGCTTTGTTCGTGGTCGGTGCAGTCGAGCCTCTGGAAGCCCTCGTGCTTGAAGTCTGCCGCCCAGAGCGCCGGTTCGGCGAGGTAGACCCGGTTGAGATCCTCGACGAACTGCTGGAGACCCTTGTGGTAGGGGCCGGCTTCGAGGAGCCACCAGTCGAGCTGGGAGTTGTGGTTCCATTCCGCCATCTGGCCGATTTCGCAGCCCATGAAGAGCAGCTTTTTGCCGGGGAACATCCACTGGTAGCCGAGGAGCGTGCGGAGATTGGCGAAGCGCTGCCAGTCGTCGCCGCGCATGCGGCCGAGGAGCGACGCCTTGCCATGCACGACCTCGTCGTGGGAGAGCGGCAGGACGAAGTTCTCCTGGAAGTGGTAGAGCATCGCGAACGTCAGGTCGTTCTGGTGGTGCTTGCGGTAGACGGGCTCGCGTTTGAAGTAGCCGAGGGTGTCGTGCATCCAGCCCATGTTCCACTTGAGGCTGAAGCCGAGTCCGCCCAGATACGGCGGGCGGCTGACCATGGGCCAGGCGGTGCTTTCCTCGGCGATGGTGACGACGCCGGGATGCTGCGTGTGGACGAGGTGGTTCGTGTGGCGGAGGAAGGAGATGGCGTCGAGGTTCTCGCGGCCGCCGAACTTGTTGGGGATCCACTCGCCCTCCTTCCGGGAGTAGTCGAGGTAGAGCATCGAGGCCACGGCGTCGACGCGGAGGCCGTCGAGGTGGAAGCGTTCGCACCAGTAGAGCGCGTTCGCGGCGAGGAAGTTCCTGACCTCGTGCCGGCCGAAGTTGAAGATGAGCGTGCCCCAGTCCTGGTGGGAACCCTGGCGCGGATCCTCGTGCTCGAAGAGCGCGGTGCCGTCGAAGTTGGCCAGCGCCCAGTCGTCGCGAGGGAAATGGGCGGGAACCCAGTCCACGATCACGGCGATGCCGGCGGCGTGGAGTTCATCGACGAGGAACTGGAAATCATCGGGCGTGCCGTAGCGGCTGGTCGGGGCGAAGAAGCCGGTCACCTGGTAGCCCCAGCTCGGGTAGTAGGCGTGTTCGGCCAGCGGCAGGAACTCCACATGCGTGAAGCCCATGCGGGTCACGTATTCGGCCAGCAACGGCGCGATCTCGCGGTAGCCGGGCGATTCGCCGGGGGTCTTCTTGAGCCATGAACCCAGATGCACCTCGTAGGTGCTCATGGGACGTTCAAGGGCGTTGAAGGAAGCGCGTTTCTTCATCCAGTCGCCGTCGGTCCACTTGAACTTGCGGGTGTTCCAGACAATGGCGGCCTGCTTGGGCGGCAGCTCGAAGAACGCGCCGAAGGGATCGGTCTTCTGCCGGATGTTCCCGTCCTTGTCCCAGACCTCGAACTTGTAGAGGGCGCCTTCAGCCACGCCGGGGAGGAAGATTTCCCAGACGCCGGAGGAACCGAGCAGGCGCATGGGATGTTTGCGGCCGTCCCATTCGTTGAAAGTGCCGATGACCGAGATGCGGCGGGCGTTCGGCGCCCAGACGGCGAAGGAGGTGCCGGCCACGCCGTCGATGGTCTTGAGATGCGCGCCGAGCTTGTCGTGGAGGTGGTGGTCGTTGCCCTCGCCGAAGAGGTGGAGGTCGAGTTCGCCGAGCGTCGGGAGGAAGGAATACGGATCGCGTCCCTGTTGAATGGTGCCGTCGGGCCAGGTGACCTTCAGGTCGTAGGCGTAGATCTCGGAGGCCTTCTTGGTCGTGCCCTCGAAGTAGCCGGTGTAGTCGAGCGGCTGCAGGGCAAAGGACGGCTTCGTCTTGTCGTGGACGGGGACGACTTCGACCGACTTGGCGCCGGGGGCGAACGCGCGGGCGACGAGGCCCTTCGTGTCGCCGAAGCTGTGGAGCCCGAGCAGTTGATGGGGGCAGAGATGTTCGACTTTGACCAGGCTCTCCAACTCGGCGGGCGAGAGAATCATGGAGCGGACGCTAACGACGGGTCCTCGGGAAACAAAGCAAATGGTTGAGGTCGTGCTGTTCAGGTGCCCGCGCTGATTCGCTGTCGAAAACTTTTCTCCCGGACCTCCCGGCGACGGTCCCGATGTCGGACCAGAACCAGCCGCTGGTGTCCCGATCTCAACCCGTAACCGGGATCGGCCGATTCAACGGCTGTCAGTGATGGTCCCCACAAAACCAACAATCTCCGGTTGGAAACGATGGCTCGCCGCTCTCGCGGTGTCGGCCGCCTGGTGGTTTTGCACATGGCCCGCAGCCGCGGATCAGCCAGCGGCCGGGCAAGGCCCCGTTCCAAGTTTCATCTTGGCGGCGCTTCCGCAACAGGTGCCCCCCTGGTTCTGGTTCGTCCTGGCCGTCATCGCGGTCGGAGCCGTCGGCCTGGCCATCCTGGCGGTGAACCGGGCGCGCCGCATCTCGGCCTTGGCCGCAAGCCTTGCGGACATCAACCACAGCCTCGAACGGCGTGTCGCCGAGCGAACGGCGGAACTGGAACGTTCCACGCGCTACGCCGAGGAAATGTCCTCGCGCCTCAACCACGAACAGCAGCTGCTTGAAACGCTGCTCGCGGGTGCCGCCGACTCGATCTTTTTCAAGGACATCGAAGGGCGTTTCTCCCGCGTGAGCGATTTCCTGGCGGCACGTTTCACCGGCGGCGGCCGGGCGAGCGTCCTCGGCCTGACGGCCGGCGACTTCTTCGACCTGGGACATTCGCGGAAGATCGCCGAAATCGAAAACGAGATCATCCGCACCGGGGAACCTTCCATCGGTGTCATGGAGCGCGAGGTCTGGCCCAACGGCCGCGTGACCTGGGCGCTGGTTTCCCGGCTCCCGCTGAAGGACTCGTCCGGCAAGATCATCGGGACATTCGGCATCGCCAAGGACGTGACCCAGCTCAAGGAGATCGAGAACGCCCTGCGGTCCTCCGAGAACCGCTACCACATGCTCGTCGAAAACCTTCCCGTGAGCGTCTTCCAAAAGGACGCCGAGGGACGGTTCGTTTTCGCCAACTCCGGATTCTGCCGCAGCATCGGCCGCGACCAGAAAGACGTCGTGGGCCACACGGACATGGACCTGTTCCCCGAGGCCATGGCCCGCGCGTTCATGGAAGACGACAGGACGGCGATGCAGGCGAACCGCCTGATCGACCAGGAGGAGAAGGTGGCCAACGGGGCGGGTGAGCCACGCTGGGTCCGCGTCGTCAAAGTGCCCGTGACCAACGAGACCGGCCTCGTCACCGGGATCCAGGGCGTCTTCTGGGACATCACCAAGGAGAAGCAGGCCGAGCATGAGATGCGCGTCGCCCGCGAAAAGGCGGAGCAGGCCAGCCTCGCGAAGAACCTCTTCCTCGCCAACATGAGCCATGAGATCCGGACGCCCATGAACGGCGTGATCGGGACGGCGGGCCTCCTGCTCGACTCGCCGCTCACCGACGAGCAGCGCGACCTCGCCCACATCATCCGCGATTCGTCCCAGTCCCTTCTCACGATCATCAACGACATCCTCGACTTCTCGAAGATCGAGGCCGACAAGCTTGTTTTCGAGCAGCTCGACTTCGACTTCCACGAACTCGTCGAAAGCGCACTCGAACTCGTGGCCGAATCCGCCCACGACAAGGGCGTGCAGCTCGGACACCTGATCGAGGCGGGCGTGCCGCGCGGCCTCGTCGGTGATCCGGGGCGGATCCGGCAGGTCCTGCTCAATCTCCTCAGCAACGCCATCAAGTTCACTTCCGAAGGCCAGGTGTTCCTCGACGCGAGGCTGGTTTCGACCGTCGAAGGCCGGGCCTGCCTCCGCATCGGAGTGCGCGACACCGGCATCGGAATGACGGAGGAACAGCGTCTCCGGTTGTTCCAGGCCTTCGAACAGGCCGACGCGTCCACCACCCGGAAGTTTGGCGGGACCGGCCTCGGCCTCGCCATCAGCCGCAAGCTCGTCGAGCAGATGTCCGGCGAGATCAGCGTCGACAGCGCGCCGGGCGAAGGATCGACCTTCTGGTTCACCATCGAGCTGCCCGTGCAGGACCGGCACATCGCGTGGACACCGCCCAGGCGGGACGCCTTCAACGGCCGCAGACTGCTTGTGGCCGACGCCAACCTCAGCTGGCAAAGGATCGTCCTCGATCACGCCTCCCGGTGGGGGTTCGACGTCGCGGCGGCACCCGTCGCGTCGATGGTCCAGCCGATGCTCAACGAGGCGGCCGCCAAGGGGAAACCGGTTCACCTTCTCGTCTGCTCGCACGCCATCGCGACCATGCTCGCGGGTTCACCGGTGGATCCGCTGGCGCTCGCCAAGGCCGTCGGGTTGCCCGTCATCCTCCTCAGCGACCAGCCGAAGGCGACCAGCGAGGCCTTCAAGGGAATGCTTCCGGTCCTGCCGAAACCCTGCCGCGAATCCGCCATGTTCAAGGCCATCGCCCGCGCGCTGGGCGATGTCTCGGCGGCCACCAGACCCGGCACGGTGGCAGCTTCCCAACCGGCCGCGCCGCTGCGTAAAGGCCGCGTGCTCGTCGCCGAGGACAACCCCACCAACCAGCGCGTCGCCACGCTCATGCTCCGCAAGATCGGCATGTCCGTCGACATCGTCGCCAACGGCATCGAGGCCCTGGAAGCCATCGACCGCATCGCCTACGACCTGGTGTTCATGGATTGCCAGATGCCCGAGATGGACGGCTACGAAGCGACCCGCCGTCTCCGCGCGTCGGGATCCCCCCGCGCCGGCATGCCCGTGATCGCGCTCACCGCGAACGCGACCGAGAACGACCGCCGCCTCTGTCTGGACGCCGGCATGTCCGAACACATCGCCAAGCCCGTCCGGGCCGAAGATCTCCGCCGCGTCCTCGGACTTTACCTCTCCTGAGCCGTCGGATCGGGTGGTGCGTTTGGACCAACAATTCCGTTTCCCCGCGCTTGAATCCCGCCCGGCTGGAAGGTGAAGTGGGCAAAACCCCATGAACACTTCCTCCCGAATCAAGCTGTCGGTCATGATGCTGCTCCAGTTCTTCATCTGGGGCTCGTGGTATGTCACCGCGCCGAACTACCTCGGCACGATCGGATTCACCGGCGGCGATTTCGGCACGACCTACTCCGTCGGACCGATCGCCGGAATCATCGCGCCGTTTTTCGTCGGCATGATCGCCGACCGCTTTTTCGCCGCGCAGCGCGTGTTGGGCGTGATGCACCTCGTCGGTGCGGCGTTCATGCTCTACGGCACCGTCCTGATGAAGGGCGCGAATCCCAGCGCCTCCACGATCAACTGGGTCGCCTTCTTCGGCCACATGATGTGCTTCTACCCCACGCTGGCCCTGACCAACACCATCGCGATGAAGGCGATGACCAATCCCGAGAAGGAGTTCCCCCTCATCCGCGTGTTCGGAACGATCGGCTGGATCGTGGCGGGCCTGTCGCTCTCGTGGCTCAAGTTCGACACGTCGATCAACATGTTCTACATGACCATCGGCGCCTCGGTCGTCCTTGGTTTTTTCAGCTTCGCGCTGCCCAACACGCCTCCCACCGCCAGCGGTCCGGTGAGTGCCCGGCAAGTCCTCGGCTTGGACGCGCTCGTCCTGCTGAAGAACCCCTCCTACCTCGTGTTCATCCTCGCCTCGATGCTCATCTGCATCCCGCTCGCGTTCTACTACCAGATCACCAGCCGCATCGTGGAAATGGCCGGCCTGCCCATCGGCCAGACCATGAGCTACGGCCAGATGTCGGAGATCTTCTTCATGCTGGTCATGCCGCTCTTCTTCGCCCGGCTAGGGGTCAAGTGGATGCTCGCGGTGGGAATGGTGGCGTGGGTTCTCCGGTATGCATTGTTCGCCTTTGGAGCTCCGGACGAAGTCCGCTGGATGGTCATCACGGGCATCGTCCTTCACGGCATCTGCTACGACTTCTTCTTCGTCACCGGCCAGATCTACACGGATCAAGCCGCACCCAAGGCCGTCCGGGCCCAGGCCCAGGGGCTATTGGTCCTGTTCACCCTTGGCATCGGCATGGCGATCGGCGCCAAGGTGGCCGGCGAGATCGAAACCCGCTGCACGCCGCCGCTCTCCTCTCCGTGGACCAAACAGACTCCGTTCGTCATCTCGGTCGACCAGCTCGCCAAGCTTGAAGAGTTGGAAACCGCCGCCGCGAAGGATCCCGCCGCGGGCGCTCCCTTGGCCGCCTTCGTCAAGGAAGTGCGCGACAAGCTCACCCCGGCCAACGCCGCGATCCTCCGCAAGGCCGAACTCCAGTCGATCGACTGGAAGACGCTCTGGGGATTCCCGGCCGCTTTCGCTGCCGCGATCCTGCTGCTTTTCACCCTGCTGTTCCGTCCTCCCGCTCGAACCCCGGCGGTAAACTGACCCGCCATGAATCGCCGCCAGTTCCTCCGGTCGGCCGCCGTTGCCGCCGCTTCGGGCGGCGTCTTCGCCGGTTGCAAGTCGGCGCCCGAACCGAAGGCCGTCATCCTGGACGGACCGGCCTTCCGCATCTCCCTCGCGCAATGGTCGCTCCACCGCGCCATCCGCGAGAAGAAGACGATGACCACGCTGGACTTCCCCGTCGTCGCCAAACGCGACTACCAGATCGAGGGCGTCGAGTATGTGAACCAGCTCTTCGAGAACCGCCGGTCCGATACCGCCTATCTCACCGAGTTGAAGACGCGGTGCGAAGGCGAGGGCGTGACCAGCGTGCTCATCATGTGCGACGGCGACGGCAACCTCGGCGATCCCGACGAGGCCAAACGCCGGCTCGCGATCACGAACCACCACCAGTGGGCCGATGCCGCCAAGTTCCTCGGCTGCCATTCCATCCGGGTGAACGCGTATTCGACCGGCACGTTCGAAGAGCAGCAGAAGCTCGCCGCCGACGGCCTGCGCGGCCTGTGCGAATACGCCGCCAAGCTGGGCTTGAACGTGATCGTCGAGAACCACGGCGGCTTCTCGTCCAACGGCAAATGGCTCTCCGGCGTCATCCGCATGACCGGCATGCCGAACGCCGGCACGCTCCCGGACTTCGGCAACTTCTACGACTACGACCGCTACACCGGCGTCACTGAGATGATGCCCCACGCCAAGGGTGTCAGCGCCAAGTCCAACGACTTCGACTACGACGGCGAAGAGACCAAGATCAACTACCGGCGCATGCTCGAGATCGTCTGGCGGGCCGGCTACCGCGGATGGATCGGCGTCGAATACGAAGGCGCGGTCCTCCCCGAACCCAACGGCATCCGCGCGACCAAACGCCTTCTGGAAAAGCACCGTGAGGAACTCACCCTCCGCCTCCGCGCCGGCGTGGAGATCTGACGATCCCCGGAGTGCGGCCCTTCCAGGCCTCGTCAGCTGGAGCGATGCCGAAGACAGCCGGAGTCTCCCGGACTTGGTTTTATCTGGAGACGCTACGGCCAGGAAGGCCGCGCTCCCTAGGCCGCCGCAAGATCCTGCCCCGTTTGCCGCATCTCGGGCTTGAGGTTCCGACGTTTGCGTCCATCTTCGTCCCGCAGCCAGCCGAAGACCCACTCGAGCCCCGCCATGCCGCGCCTTGAATCCATTTCGTTCGCCGCGTTTTCCGTCCTTCGGGCGGTTGCCAGTGGATTAAAACGCCCCGCCGCCCTCCTCGTCGTCCTCCTAGCGCTCACGGCCAATCCCTTTATTGTTGCGGCCGCCGAACCGACTCCGCTCGAGAAGCTCCGGCAGAGCTTCGTCGCCGGCGACTACGAGAAAGTTGTGGCCGAATCGGCGAAGGCCATCCGCGAAGGCGAGTTCGGCGACGACTGGCGCATCCTCAACGTCGAGGCCCTGACCACGCTCGGCCGCTACGCCGAGGCGATGAACTCGGTCTCCAACGGCATCGTCCGCTACTCCTTCAGCGTCCGCCTGCGCATGCTGTCGCACGACCTGTTGCGCATCGCCAACAAGCCGGCGGAAGCCCGCGAACAGCTTGAGGCCATCAGCCAGCTCTGGCGTTCCCGGCCGTGGGCCTACCGCGACAACGCCGCCAGCATCGTCGTCCTCGCCCGAGCCGCGCTCATCATGAACGCCGACGCCAAGGACGTTCTCGACCGCCTGCTGACCCCGGCCAAGAAGATCGATCCCAAGGCGCGCGAACCGCTCCAGGCCATCGGCGACATGGCCTTGGCGAAATCCGACTTCGGCCTCGCCAGTAAAACCTTTGGCGAAGCCCTGAAACTGTATCCGGAAGATCCCGACCTGTTGCACGGCTATGCGGCGTCCCTCCAGGAAGACGACCGGGAAAAGATGATCGAGGCCCTGAGCAAGGCGCTCGATGCCAACCCGAACCATATTCCCAGCCTCCTGCTCCTTTCCGATCATCTCATCGATGCCGAGCAATACGGCGAGGTCCTCAAGCAGCTCGAGCGGGTCGACAAGGTGAATCCCTGGCATCCGGAGGCCGCCGCCTACCGGGCCGTCGTCGCCCACCTGCGCAACGAACCGAAAAAGGAAACGGAGCTGCGGCTGAAGGCGTTGAAGTATTGGACGAACAATCCCGCCGTCGACCACCTCATCGGCCGGAAACTCTCGCAGAAGTATCGCTTCGCCGAAGGCGCGGCCTACCAGAAACGCGCGCTGTCGTTCGATCCCGACTTCGCCCCCGCCAAGATCCAACTCGGGCAGGACCTGCTGCGCCTCGGCAACGACGCCGAAGGATGGGCGCTCGTCGAGGCCGCGCACAAGGCCGACGGCTACAACATCGAATCCTTCAACCTCGTGACGTTGAAGGACGCGATGGCCAAGTTCACCACCCTCTCCAACCAGTGGTTCATCCTCCGCATGTCGGAGCTGGAGGCCAAAGTCTACGGCGACCGCGTGATGGCCCTGCTCGAACGGGCGCGCACCAACCTGTGCGAAAAATACGACCTCAAGCTCGACCAGCCGATCGTCGTGGAGATCTTCACCGACCAGAAGGATTTCGGCGTGCGCACCTTCGGCATGCCGCTCAACCCCGGATTCCTCGGCGTGTGCTTCGGCCGAGTCATCACCGCCAACAGCCCGGCTTCGGGCACCGGTTCCGCCAGTTGGGAAGCCACCCTCTGGCATGAGTTCTGCCACGTCATCACCCTCGGCCTGACGAAGAACAAGATGCCGCGCTGGCTCAGCGAGGGCATCTCCGTCTTCGAAGAACTGCAGCACAACCCGAACTGGGGCCAGCACCTGACGCCCGTCTACCGCGAGATGATCCTCGGCAAGGACCTGACGCCCGTGAGCGAGTTGAGCGGAGCCTTCATGAAGGCGAAGAACGGCCAGCAGATCCAGTTCGCCTATTACCAGTCCGCGCTCGTCGTGGACTTCCTCGTGAAACGATTCGGCTTCGACGCGCTCAAGAAGATCCTCAACGACCTCGGCACCGGCACCGAGATCAACGCCGCGTTGTCCAAACACACCGCGCCGATCGAGACGCTCGACAAGGAATTCGCCGAACACGCGCGCGCCATGGCCAAGGCCTACGCGCCGGAACTCGACTGGATGAAGCCCAAGTCGAAGGACCCGTTGGCGGCCGACGCGCTGGCCGAGCTCAGCCCGAAGAACTACTACGTGCTCAAGGCGAAGGCGCTTCGCCTGATCCGCGAGAAGAAGTTCGAGGACGCGCTCGAGCCGTTGCTGACGCTGCGGAAACTTTTCCCCCGCGCCACCGGCGACGACGGAGCGCTGGCGCTTCTGGCCACGGCGTATCGCTCGCTCAAGCAGGCCGACAAGGAACGCGAGGTCCTGGAGGCGCGCGCGGCCATCGAAGTGGACGCCTACGAAACCTTCTCCCGGCTGATGCAGCTGGCCGTGGAGCGGAAGGACTGGGCCGAAGTCGCCAAGCAGGGCGAACGGGCGTTGGCCGTGAACCCGCTCCGTCCCGAAGCCCGGCGCCTCATCGGCCAAGCCTACGGCGAACTCAAGCAGCCGCTCCGGGCCAGTGAGGAATGGAAGGCCGTCCTCGCGATGAATCCGGCCGATCCCGCCGAGATCCATTTCCGCCTCGCGGATTCGCTCCGCTCGGATCCGACACGGCTGGCCGACGCGCGCAAGCATCTGCTCCAGGCCATCGACGAAGCCCCACGCTTCCGGGCTGCTTTGGCGTTGCTGGAGGAACTGCCGGCCGCCCCCGTCCCGTCCTTGGCGGCACCGGTCGTTCCCATCGCAAAACCATGAACCGCCGCTTCGCCCTCGTGTTGCTCGCGGCGTTTGCCTTGGGAGGTTTCTGCCTTTTCGCCGCCCGCAATCCCGCAGGCGAACTTGGAACCCGCCGGCGCGGCGTGATTCGGACGGTGGAACATGCGGCCCCCGACGCGCCGTCCTGGAAGAATCCGCCGCCCTTCAAATACGACAGCTTCGCCTTCACGCGGGTCCGCTACAGCGCCAAGGGCCGGCTCCGCAGCAACGGCTTTTTCTTCGGTGATCGCCGTTGGAGCATCGACTACCCGGATGCCGACATCAACCTGGCCTTCCGCCTCCAGCAGCTCACCTCGCTCAAGGCCGACCGCGACAGCACGATCCTCGAGCTGACGGATCCCGAACTGGCCCGCTATCCGTTCATCTACATGGTCGAGCCCGGAGACCTTGGATTCGAGGAGGACGAAGTGCCGATCCTCAGGAATTACCTGCTGAACGGCGGCTTCCTCATGTTCGACGACTTCTGGGGCGAGGCGGAATGGGCGAACATGGCCGAGGAAATGCGCCGAATCTTTCCCGACAAGGAATTCGTCGACCTTCCGGCCGACCACCCGATCTTCAACGGCATCTTCAAGCTCGATAAGACCAAGCTCCAGACCCCAAACGTCCGCGTCGGCGAGAACAGCCAATTCACCGGAATCACGTGGGAACGGGAGGACGCGAAGGAGGTCCATTTCCGTGGGCTCTTCGACGACAAGGGCCGGCTCATCGTCCTCGCCTGCCACAACACGGACAACGGCGACGGCTGGGAACGCGAAGGCGAATACGAGTATTTCTTTCACGAGTTCTCCGAGAAGAAGAACTATCCCCTCGCCATCAACATCATTTTCTACGTGATGACCCATTGAACGCGGCATGAACACCGGCGGACCACAGCGAGACGACGGGGTGACACAGGCTTCGGCCGGCGGCTCCGGAGTTCTTGTCCTCAAATTGGGGAAACGGTGTGGCGGTTTCTGGATCGTCCTCGCGGCTGCTTTGCTGGCGGGAACCCTAGCCTACGCCCAGTTCGGTGGCCGCCGCGGGCCACGGCGCGGCTACGGTCGCGGCGAGAGCAGCAGCAGCACCCCGTCTTGGAAGAATCCAGGCGCCTTCAAACACGACGTCTTCAGCTTCACCCGCATCGAATACGACTCCGGCGGGTGGGGTGGGCACGGTGGTTGGGCCACCGATTACCGGGATGCGGACATCAACCTGCTCTTCCGCCTCCAGCAGCTCACGTCGATGAAGGTGAACGACGATCCCGAGGGCAGGGTGCTTCGTCTTACGGATCCGGATCTCTACCGGTATCCGTTCGTTTACATCGTGGAATCCGGTTCCCTGTATTTGAGCGGTCTCGAGGCGAAAAGCCTTCGGGAACACCTGCTCAACGGCGGCTTCCTCATGCTCGACGATTTCTGGGGACAGGCCGAATGGGACAACATGGAGTCGCAGATCAAGAAGGCCTTTCCCGAGCGCGACTTCAGGGACGTCCCACCCGACCATCCGATCTTCAATGGCACCTTCAAGCTCGACCGCGACAAGCTCCAGGTGCCGGGAATCGGCTCGTTCAGCCGCTATTCGCCCGAGGTGACCTGGGAGCCGAACCATGCCGGCGGCAACGTCCAGGACGTCCACTTCCGCGCGCTCTACGACGACAAGGGCCGGATGATCGTCCTGGCCTGCCACAACACGGACAACGGCGACGGCTGGGAGCGCGAAGGCGAAAACGAGGAATACTTCCACCGGTTCTCCGAAAAAAAGAGCTACCCGCTCGCCGTGAACATTGTCCTCTACATGATGTCGCACTAGAACTTTCCCAACCCATTTCATGCAACCTCCCTCCCTCCCCAACGTTGTTTCACCCGAACAGGAACTTGTCGAAAAACTGGCCGGCAGCCGGGAGGCCATCAGCCGCGAACTTTCGAAGGCCATCGTCGGCCAGAAGGAGGTCATCGACGAGATCCTCATCGCCCTCTTCGCCGGCGGCCATTGCCTCATCACCGGCGCACCTGGATTGGCCAAGACGCTTCTCGTCAAATCCATCGCCCAGATCTTCCACTTGAAGTTCCGCCGCGTGCAGTTCACGCCCGACCTGATGCCGGCCGACATCACTGGCACCGAGATCCTGCAGGACACCGGCGAGGGCCGCCGCATGACCTTCGTCCCCGGACCCGTCTTCGCGAACATGCTCCTGGCCGACGAGATCAACCGCACTCCGCCCAAGACCCAGGCCGCCTTGCTCGAAGCCATGCAGGAACACCAGGTGACCGCCTCGGGCGTCCGCCACGTGTTGCCGGAACCGTTCTTCGTCCTCGCGACGCAGAACCCGATCGAGATGGAGGGAACCTACCCGCTGCCCGAAGCCCAGCTCGACCGGTTCATGTTCAACGTGATGGTGAACTACCTGCCGGAAGCCGACGAAGTCCGCGTCGTCCAGGCCACCACCGGCAAACCTCCGGAGCCGATCAAGCCGCTGTTCGACGCCGATGACGTCCTCCGTTTCCACAGCCTCGTCCGGCAGGTGCCCGTCAGCGAAGACCTTGTGAAGTTCGCCGTGAAGCTCGCCGCGTTGTCGCGACCCAAGCAGGCGGATGCGCCGGAGTTCGTCACCAACTACGTCAGTTGGGGCGCCGGCACCCGCGCAGCGCAGTTCCTGATCCTCGGAGCCAAGGCCCGCGCACTCCTCAACGGCCGCGCCCACGTCACCGAGGAGGACATCCGCGCCCTCGCGACTCCCGTCCTGCGCCACCGCATCCTGCTCAACTACCGCGCCGAAGCCGACGGAATCACCATCGACAAGGTGATCGCCCAACTGCTGGAGAAGGCGACGGCCAAGTAGGCTCGCTGTTACTTCAAAAGCGGCGCCACGAAGGGCATACCATGCGCGTCGGCCACGGCGCGATGGGTGACGTGGCCGTCCATGACGTTGATTCCTCCGAGCAGCGCGGGCTGGCGTTGGGCGGCTTCGGTCAGGCCGAGATCCGCGAGCTGCTCCACGAAACGGTAGGTCGCGTTCGTCAGCGCCTGCGTGGCCGTCCGCGCGTAAGCGCCGGGCATGTTGGCCACGCAGTAGTGGGTCACGCCTTCTTCCACATAGACCGGATCGTCATGCGTCGTGGGCCGTGACGTGTCCGCGCAGCCACCCTGGTCGATGGCGATGTCCACCAGCACGCTGCCGGGCCGCATGCGGCGGAGCATGTCGCGATGGATGAGCTTCGGGGCCTTGGCGCCCGGGACGAGCACGGCGCCGATGAGCAGATCGACATCGGGCAGGAGATCCATCAAGTGCGCCTCGCTCGAGTAGAGCGTGTGCGCCGTGTGCAGCGTGATGTCGAGGAAGCGCATCCGCTCGATGTCCACTTCGAGGATGGTCACGTCGGCTCCGAGTCCTTGCGCCATGCGGGCGGCGTTGACGCCGGACACGCCGCCACCGAGCACGACGACCTTTCCGGGAAGCACCCCCGGCACACCGCCGAGCAACGTGCCGCTGCCGCCGAAATGTTTGGCGAGGAAGTAGCCGCCCACGAGCACGCTCATGCGGCCCGCGATCTCGCTCATCGGTTCCAGCAGGGGCAAACGGCGGTTCACCTCGATCGTTTCGTAGGCGATGGCGGTGACGCCGGACTTCACCAAGGCGTCGGTCAGCGGCCTGCTGGCGGCGAGGTGCAGGTAGGTGAAGAGAATCTGGCCCGGCCGAAGCAGCTCGAACTCCGCCGGCAGCGGTTCCTTCACCTTCACGATCATGTCGGCGCGGTCAAAGACGGCCTTGTGCTCGGCGACCAGTTGGCAGCCGGCGTTCTCGTAGTCGGCGTCGGGATAACCCGTGCCCACGCCGGCGCCGCGCTCCACGACGACGGTGTGGCCGCGGCGGATGAGCTGGTAGGCCGCCGACGGCAGCAGGGCCACACGGAACTCCTTGGTCTTAATCTCGCGGGGGACGCCGATGATCATGGTCGTGTTGGAAAGGGATTGGGTTCTGGGCGCAAGCGATCCACGCAGCGGAGCCCCGGATACGAAGGCCATCAAGATTCGATTTCTGCGACCGCGTGGGACTTAGGGGCCATCGGGCGATTCCCGTCGACCCGACGCAGACGTTCCATGGAGAGAATCGCACTCGCATTACGACCGGTTCCGGGGCCAGCCTGATCCATCGCATGGAAGAACCGACCATCAGCAAGTCCGACGCCGTCGTGGACAGGCTGCGCTTCGAACGCGAGCTCCTGGCCGACGGGACTTTCCCGATCGTCGGCGTCGACGAGGCGGGACGTGGTCCCTTGGCGGGACCGGTCGTGGCTGCGGCGGTCATCTTCCCGGAGAAATGGCTTCGCGACGGGTTGCCGGAGCCGCTCCGCCGCGTGAACGATTCCAAACAACTTTCCGCCGGATTGCGCGAGGAGCTCTGCGGATTGCTGACCGGCGATTCCGAGATCGTCTTCGCCATCGCCGAGGCCGATCCCGCCCGGATCGACCGGATCAACATCCTCCAGGCGACGCACTGGGCGATGAACGAGGCGCTGCAGAAACTTTCCCGGGTTCCCCAACATGTGCTCGTGGACGGCCTGCGGGTGAAGTCGCTGAAGTATCCGCAGACCGCCCTGGTAAAAGGCGACTCGCGCAGCTACTCGATCGCCGCCGCCAGCATCCTCGCCAAGGTGACGCGGGACCGGCAGATGGTCCGGCTCGACGCCGATTTTCCCGGCTACGGGTTCGCGGAGCACAAGGGCTACGGCACGAAGGCGCACCTCGATGCGTTGAAGCGGCTCGGCCCCACGCCCGCACACCGGCGCAGCTTCGCGCCGCTAAAAGAAGAACAACTCGGCCTGCTATGAGCCTTTGGTCCCGGCTGCTTTTCTGGCGCAGGCCGGACGAAACGCCGGAGCATCTCCGCCGTGGCGCCCTCGGTGAAACGGCCGCCAAAAAACAGCTCCAGCAGTTCGGGCTGAAATTCCTCGCGGCGAACGTCCGCACGAAACGTGGAGAGCTCGACTTGGTTTTCCGCGACGGCGAATGCCTGGTGTTCGTCGAGGTGAAGACGCGATCGAGCGAGCGATGGTCCCGCCCGGCCCGCGCCGTGGATGCCTCGAAGCGCACCAAGCTCTCCCGGGCCGCTTTCGACTACCTCCGCATGCTGTCGGATCCCAACGTGAAGTTCCGCTTCGACATCGTGGAGGTGCTGCTGAAGGACGGAAAGGTCTCCGAGATCCGGCATCTTCCGAATGCCTTCAACCTGACGCGGGGGCCGGTGCGGAAGCGTTGATCGGCTTCCGTAACGGAAAAGAAAAACGGCGGCTCCGTTTCCGGAGCCGCCGCCATCGAAACAGTCTTGAAAGCCGGTTACAGGCCCTTGGCGATGATGAGCTTCACGAGGTCGCCGACGCGGTTGCTGTAGCCCCACTCGTTGTCATACCAGCTGATGAGCTTGAAGAACTTCGAGTTCAGCTCGATGCCGGAGCCGGCGTCGAAGATGGAGCTGGCCTTGGCGTGGATGAAGTCGCTGCTGACGACCTCGTCGGTGGTCCATTCAAGGATGCCCTTCAGGTAGGTCTCGCTGGCCTTCTTGAAGGCGGCGGAGATCTCGGCATAGCTGGTTTCCTTGACCGTCTTCACGGTCAGGTCGACCACGGACACGGTCTGGACCGGGACGCGGAAGGCCATGCCGGTGAGCTTGCCCTTGACCTCGGGGCAGACGAGCGCGACGGCGCGGGCGGCTCCGGTGGTGCTGGGGATGACGTTCTGGGCGGCGGTGCGGCCACCCTTCCAGTCCTTCTTGGACGGGCCGTCGACGGTCTTCTGGGTGGCGGTGTAGGCGTGGACGGTGGTCATCAGGCCTTCCTCGATGCCGAAGCCTTCCTTGAGGAGGACGTGGACGAGGGGCGCGAGGCAGTTCGTGGTGCAGCTCGCGTTGGAAATGATGTGGTGCACCGCGGCGTCGTATTTGTCGTGGTTCACGCCCATGACGACGGTGATGTCCTCGCCCTTGGCCGGAGCGGAGATGATGACCTTCTTGGCACCGGCCGTGAGGTGGCCCTTGGCCTTCTCGGCTTCGGTGAAGAGGCCGGTCGACTCGATGACGATGTCGACGCCGAACTTGGCCCAGGGCAATTCGGCCGGGCTCTTGGCGGAGACGACGTGGATCTCGGCGCCGTTGACGACGAGCACATCATCCTCTGCCTTGTCGGCGGAGGACTTCTTGGAGCTCACGGTGCCGTTGAAGCGGCCTTGGGCGGTGTCGTATTTCAGGAGGTAGGCCAGGTTGTCGGCCGGAACGATGTCGCCGACCGCGACCACTTCGATCTCTTTGCCGACAAGGCCCTGCTCGACGAGGGCGCGGAAAACCAGACGGCCGATTCGGCCGAAACCATTGATCGCAACTTTGATAGCCATAATTCAGTTCAAGTATCGGAAACCAGTTCGGGCTCGAACGGAATGTCGAGCGGCCGGCAATGTAGCTGAGGGGAGATCGACAGCGTCAATTGGTAATTCTGGCGCCGAAGCCCGGGCTACTTTGAGAGCACCCGGTAAAACTTCGCCGGGGGAACCGGCGCCGCCGTGTCGACCACACGCAGGTAGCCGTTCGAAAGGACCGGTGTGACCCTAAGCGAGTTCCAGACGGGCGCCACGGGATTGGTCGAGGACTGGACTTCAAACAATGAAACATCCCCGGCCGAGAAAGCCGATCCGTCGGGCTTGCGCAGGAGGAGGAGGGTGTTGTTTCCGGATGGGCCGGTCAGGCTGACGATCTTCGAGGAGGCCGCGGCGGTGATGAGCTTGGCGGGGCCGGTATCGAGCCGGAACACCCCGTAGACGATCGGCCTGATCTGCAACGCGAACGAGCCGGCCTGGTTCAAGGCCACGGTAACATTGGTCGTTGCCGCAAGCGTGTTCGTCTGCGGGGCGGTCAGTTCGTCGCAGTTGGTGAACGCGATGTCATCGATGAGCCAGCCCACGTCGGAATTCGTCTGGGGGAAGAAGCTTCCGAAAGCGAACGCGTAATTGAAGCGGACCTGGAGCGTTCGGTTGGTGTAAGCGGTCAGGGGAATCGTCCGAAGCGAAAACACTCCCTCGTTAGGCCCGTTTGTCCCGGCCTGCGAATAGAGGTCGTCCCACGAAACGCCGTTCTGCGACACCTGCACTTTGGCCAATTGGCTGGATGTCGCCCAACCAAGCCGGCTCTGGAACTGGAGCTGCCCCCCGGTCCGCACGAGCACGGTCCGGTTGATCTGGAAGGTCTGGTCCACGGCGGTGGAGTGCGCGAGGTGAAACGCCTTGGCCCCAGACGCCTTCAGGTCGGAGATGATCAACGGATAGCCGCCCGACGTATTGGAGATGATTCCGCTGAGGCCGTTCTCCGCGCCTTCCGAGCCCACCAAATTGGTTCGCAGGGAAAGGATCGTCTGATAACCGGAGGCCTTGGCTACCGGGACGAAGGTGAACGCGCCGGACGTTCCCACCGCGACCGCACCCGGGCCGCTGATGACGGGATCAACCGAGTCGGGGCCCTTGGTCGCCGGATCGAACACCGTCACCCGGTAGGTGAAGTTGCTGCTGCTGCCCCCGATCACGACATTGTTCAGCGTGACCTGGTAGACCGTGTCCGCCGTGGGCACGGGATACGACGTGGTCGCGTTGCCGCTGAGGGATCCCGGCCGAAAAACGATCGTCTCTTCGCCAGCGCCCGGCGTCACCGTCTCGATCGGCGCCGTGATGGCCACGCCGTTGGAAGTGACCGTGACCGTCGTGCCGTTGAAGTTCGCGCCCGGAAAGGAGAATGACCAGCGGTTGAAGGTCACCGGACTCGGCACAAACCCCGGCGGCGGCCAGGCCACGAACCCGTCACGCGCGGGCGGACGAGTGCCGCCGTAGTTGCCGTCGAACACCCAGATGGCGTTCGCAGCCGAGAAGTTTCCGGCGCCGGGAAGGTCGCCCGTCCCAAAAATCTGCGTCTGTGGATACAGCAGCCAGCGCCGGTGCCCGACGGCGACATTGCCGGCGCCTTGGTCGCGGATGAAACCGTCCACCGCCGACGGCCCTGAACTGCCGATCGCGATGTTCGCATTCGCAGCCGCATTGGAGCCCACCAGCGAAAAACACGACCACGTGTTCGGCGGCGTATGGCTCAGGGCGTTGTTCGCGCTCATCATCAGCGCCGCCTCCTGGACGTTTCCGTTGAACGTCGGGTCCAGCGTGGTCGAGGAAGGCAACCCGGCCATGGCCCGGTAGTAGTTGATCCGTCGCAGCACGGCTTCCTTGAAAGTCGAAGTGGTCGCGCCCGCGACGCAGTTGGTGACGTTGCCGTTCCAGCCGCTGTCCACGCCGACGGAGGCGGCATAGACGGAGTTGAACAGGTTGCGCGACTCCTCGCGGTTGGTCGTGACGACGCCATAGTTGCCCGTGAGGTCCATCAGCCTCGGCCTGGACTTGGGCAAGGTTGCGACGAACTCGGCTGTCGGGGCGGCGGGAGCGGGAAGCGTTTCCGACGACGAGATGACCGGAACTTCGCCGGCCCAAATCCCGATTGGCAGCAGGCTCAGATAGAACAGAAATCTTTTCATGGGGGGAGAAGATTCAAAGCGATTGCACGGAGCCACAAAACAGTGAACTGGTCATTGAATCCCGACACAGCTAGAGGAGTCGGAAGCTAACTCGAAGCCGTGGCTTCTGACACCATGTTTTCAACGACAAGACGATTTCGGATCACGGTCGCGCTGACAGCGGCCCTCAGCGCCGGCCCGGGTCTCGGCATGACCGCAACGGTGGACTTCATCCGCGACGTGCAACCGCTGATCGCGGCCAAGTGCTACGACTGCCATGGGTCCAAGAAACAGGAGTCGGGACTCCGCCTCGATTCGCGGGCCGCCGCGCTCAAGGGAGGCGATCACGGACCCGCTTACATTGTCGGTAAACCCGCGGAGAGCCTGGTGATCCAGGTCGTCACAGGCAAACACCCCGAGCTCGCGCAGATGCCGAAGAAGGGCGACAAGCTCAGCCTCGCCGAAGTCGCGATGCTCTCGAATTGGATCACCCAGGGCGCGGTCTGGCCGGACACACGGAAT
>CANJSG010000027.1 GCA_947476875.1 Verrucomicrobiota bacterium
TACGTCATCGATTCGTTCAACCGGAACAAACCCTTCGACCAATTCACCGTCGAACAGATCGCCGGCGACCTCCTTCCCAACGCGACGCCCGAACAACGCACGGCGAGTGGATTCAACCGCCTCAACATGATGACCCGCGAAGGCGGCGCCCAGCCGAGGGAATACCTGACGAAGTATGCGGGCGACCGCGTGCGGACCGTGTCGACCGCGTGGCTCGGTTCGACGATGGCCTGCTGCGAATGCCACGACCACAAGTTCGATCCCTTCTCCCAAACCGACTTCTACACGATGGCCGCGTTCTTCGACGACGTGAAGCAATGGGGCGTCTACAACGACTACAACTATACCCCGAACCCGGAGCTCAAGGGCTGGAGCAACGATCACCCGTTCCCGCCGGAACTCGTCGTCACCAACGCCTACCTGCAACGCCGCGAAATCCGCCTGCGTCGGCAACTGGACGAGCTTCTGGCCGGCGTTCCCTCGTCGACCAACCGCGCGGCGTTCGACCAGTGGCGCAAGCAAACGACGGCGTTCACCGAACGTTGGCGGGACGGCTGGCAAATTGCGTTGGCTCCGACTGTGAAGCTCTCCGTCACGAACTCGAAGGCCAAGGTCTCGCTGCTCGCCGACGGTTCCCTGCTCGTGGGCGGGAAGCTCGCTGCGGCCGAGAAGTTCGTGGCCTCCTTTGGACTTCAGAAGAGCCGCATCGCCGCTCTGCGGCTGGAACTTCTTCCGCATCCGGATCACAAGGACTCGACTCTCCTCGAAGGAAAAGCGTTCGGTGAAGTCCGGCTCAGCGCGACCCTGAAGGCGAAGGACGGCAAGGAACGGAAGTTGAAGTTCGCGGACGCCCAGGCGTCATCCCGGGTTGCAGCCTACTCGAACGGCTTCGAGGTGACCGACGTGAAAGGAACCTGGAAAATCCCCGGCCACACTTCCAAAGCCACCCAGACCGCGATCTACCTCGTCGATGGGCCGCCTGAAGCGGAGGAAGGCGACATCCTGTCCGTGACCGTAGAATCCGACGACATCGGACGTTTCCGCGTCAGCACGACGCCGCTGGCTTCGTTCGATCTGATGCGATCCGGTGCCGAACCGGCATTGGCTAAAGCACTCGGTTCATCGGGCCTTGGACGCGGGACGACAAAAGCTGCGCTCGCTGCCGCCTACCTGCTCGGAACCGCGAACGACCCGGCCCCGTATGAACGGGCGAAAGCGCTGTTGGCCGAGGTCCGTTCCTTGCACGGCGGGACTTCTCCCACGCTCGTCACTGCGGCCACGACCAACCTGTTTCCCACCCGCGTTCTCCCTCGTGGCAACTGGCAGGATGAATCCCAGCCGATCCTGAAACCGGCCACACCGCATTTCCTCACCGGCCCGAAGCAACCGGCCGACGGACGGTTGAGCCGCGTCGACCTCGGCCGGTGGCTGACTTCGCGGGACAATCCGCTGACCTCGAGGGCCTACATGAATCGCCTCTGGAAACAGTTCTTCGGAAACGGCATCTCGAACCAACCCGAGGAACTTGGTGCCCAGGGCGAACCGCCGACACACCCCGAGCTCATGGATTGGCTCGCAGCCGAGTTCATGGACAGCGGATGGAACGTGAAGCACATGGTGCGGCTTCTGGTCACATCGACCGCCTATCAGCAGGACAGCAAGGGGCGTCCGGAACTTCGTGACGTCGATCCCAACAACCGCCTTCTGGCCCGGCAGAATCCGCGCCGGCTTGAAGCGGAGTTCGTCCGTGACAACGCGCTCTTCGTCGCAGGCTTGCTCGACCCGGAAGTCGGCGGCCCCAGCGCGTTCCCCTACCAGCCGGGCGGCTATTACGTGAACATCCAGTTCCCAGACCGCGACTACCATGCGAGCCGCGACGAACGCCAGTATCGCCGGGGGCTCTACTCCCATTGGCAGCGGACCTTCCTCCATCCGATGCTGGCCAACTTCGACGCGCCGTCCCGCGAGGAATGCGCCGTCGACCGCCTCGTCTCCAACACTCCGCAGCAGGCCCTGACACTTCTGAACGATCCGTCGTTTGTGGAAGCGGCGAAGGTGTTTGCCGCTAAACTGCTGACCAGCCAAAAGCCGAAATCCGATGAGGCCCGGCTGGACCTGGCCTTCCAGACCGTGCTCCTCCGGCCGATCAAGGCCGGTGAACGCGCATCCCTCCTCACGCTTCTGTCCGGTCAACGCAAAGCCTTCGCCGCCGCGCCCGACGACGCGACCAAGCTTCTGAAGACCGGCCTGACGCCACCAAACCCGAAGCTGAACGCCATCGAACACGCGTCCTGGACCAGCGTGGCCCGCGTCATCCTCAATCTCCACGAAACGATCACCCGCTACTGATCCCGCCATGCGAACCCCATTCGACTTCGACCGTTTCGCCAACGACATCCACCGGCGTTCGTTCCTCACCCGATCCGCCTACGGGCTGGGAGGCATGGCTCTGGCGTCGTTGTTCTCGCCGAAGATCTTCGCGGCCGCTACGGCGCAGCGGGGAATCCCCGGCGCAATTCAGCCGCTGCATTTCCCGCAGAAGGCCAAACGCGTGATCCATCTCTGCATGGCCGGCGGGCCGTCGCATTTGGAAGCCTTCGACTGGAAACCCAAGCTGAAGGAGCTCGATGGGAAACCGTTCCCGGATTCGATGACCAAAGGCCAGCAGCTGGCCCAACTCCAGAACACGCCGCTGAAGGCTCGTGGACCGTCGGCGGAATTCAAGAAACACGGTCAATCCGGCCAGGAGATCTCGAACCACTTCCCCCACATCGCCACGTTGGCTGACCGGATTTGCATCGTGCGGTCGATGCACACGGAGCAGATCAACCACGATCCGGCGCATGCCTTCATGAACAGCGGCTCGATCATCAAGGGCCGGCCGTCGATGGGTTCCTGGCTGCTCTACGGACTCGGCGCGGAGACGGACAACCTGCCGGGCTTTGTCGTCCTCACTTCCCAGGGCAAATCCGGCGCCCAGCCGGTGTCGGCGCGGCAATGGTCCTCCGGCTATCTCCCAAGCAAGTATCAAGGCATCCAACTCCAGTCCAAGGGCGAGGCCGTCCATTACGTCGGCAATCCCGAGGGTGTTTGCCAGAGCACGCAGCGGCAGATCGTCGAGGAGATCAACCGCCTCAACGGCATTCTCGCCGACGAGAAGCTCGACCCCGAGATCCAGACGCGCATCGCCCAATACGAACTCGCCTTCAAGATGCAGAGTTCCGTTCCCGACCTGACGGACTTCACCAAGGAGACCAAGGAGACGCTCGAATCGTATGGCATCAAGGAAGCCGGCGACGGCTCGTTCGCCTCGAATTGCCTCATGGCCCGACGGCTCGCAGAACGCGGTGTCCGTTTCATCCAGCTCTACCACCGCGCATGGGACCACCACGGCAACCTCGCCAAGGACTTCCCCATCGCGGCCAAAGACGTCGACCAATGCAGCGCCGCCTTGGTGAACGATCTGGCCCAGCGCGGACTGCTGGAAGACACCCTCGTCATCTGGGGCGGTGAATTTGGCCGCACCCCGATGGGACAGGGCTCTGGGCGCGATCACCATATCAAGGCCTTCTCCATCTGGATGGCCGGCGGCGGCATCAAGCCTGGAACCACCTGGGGCAGCACGGATGATCTGGGCTACAGCTACGTTTCCGACGGCCAGGACATGGACGTCCACGACCTCCACGCGACGATGCTCTCGCTTTGCGGCATCGACCACAAACGGCTCACGGTCCGCTACCAAGGCCGCGACTTCCGCCTGACCGACATCCACGGCCGGATCATCAAGGGCATCTGCGCCTAGCTGATCGGAAAGACCGGTTTGCCCTTGGATCGACTGAATACTTGCCTGCGGGACTTCGGGGAAACGACCGACTTCCGGTTCCCCGGGGGCAGCGTGAAATCTGCTTGAGCGGCCGTCTACCCTTCAACGCTCCGACACATTCGGCTGGAAGCGGCGAATACTTGTCCTAAGCTCTGCGTCCGATACCCCTTCAATAACCATGCAATCGAGCCATTCCTCGCTACTCGCCCGCCTCGCCCTCGGTGTCGCGGCCGCCGTCGTCCTCGTCTCCCCCTTCGCCGCCCATGCGGCCGATGCCGAACCTGTCCGGGGGCCGTTCTGGTCCGGCACGCTCATGAAGAAGGGCGGCAAGGCGGAATCGCTGGCCAACAAGGGCCTCGCGGTCTACGTCGGCGCGGACAAGAAGAGCTACATGGTCTACGACCTCGACACGCTGAGGTTCGCCGGCGGTTGGACGGGCGACTTCGTCGAATGGGGCAACACCCTGACCGCAATCCAATGGCCGCAGCCGCCCAAGGTGAAGGGCGACATCTCGGTCGGAACCGACAACGGCCCCGGTTGGGCGGATGCCAAGGGCTCCTTCGCCGACAACCGCGACCGCAAGCAGGGTCCGCTGGCGAAGAGCTGGGCGCGCTACAAGGGCGCCTACGTCCACGACGGCCATGCGGTGCTGAACTACTCCGTCGGCGAAGCCGAAGTGCTGGAGCATCCTTCCGCCGTCGCAGCCGATGGCCGCACGGTCTTCAGCCGCACGCTGCAATTCACCACGGCGGCCAAGGACGTGAAGATTCTCGTGGCCAGCGCGAAGGGCGCGACCGCCCAGGCGAACGTGCCCGGCGACTCGCTCACCATCGCCGACGGCACCAGCTCGGTCAGTCTCAAGGTGGAAGGCGCGACGAAGCAGCTTTGGAACATCGAGAACGGTCAGATCACCCTGAAACTCGACAAGGTTTCCAAGAATTCCGTCATCCGCATCTCGCTCGTCAGCGGCGACGCCACGGCCTTCGCGAAGCTCACCCCGGCGCTCAAGGACCTTCGTCCGTGGACCAAGGGCGGCTCGACCCAATGGGCCCAGACCGTCACCACACAGGGCAAGCTCGGCACCGAAGACGGTCCCTACCAGGTCGACACGATCACGGAGCCCTTCGAGAATCCGTATGGCGCGAAGCTGTTCTGGAGCGGATTTGATTTCCTGCCCGACGGCCGCGCGGTGGTGACTGCGTTCCACGGCGACGTCTGGATCGTCTCCGGCATCGACGCGAAGATGGACAAGCTGGTCTGGAAACGTTTCGCGACCGGGCTTTTCCAACCGCTCGGCGTCAAGGTCCAGAAAGGGGAGATCTACGTCGCCGGCCGCGACCAGATCACCCGGCTCAAGGACCTCAACGGCGACGGCGAAGCCGACCTCTACGAGAACTTCAACAACGACACCGTCGTCACGCCCAACTACCACGAGTTCGTCCTCGATCTGCACACCGACTCGAAGGGCAATTTCTACTACGCGAAAGGTTCGCCGTGGGAGCCGCTCGTGACCTCGGACAGCCAAGGATGCCTCTTCAAGGTTTCGGCCGACGGTTCGAAGCTCGAAGTCGTCGCGACCGGTCTCCGCGCGCCCAACGGCATGACGGTCGGCCCCAAGGACCAGATCCTCATCGGAGACAACCAAGGGCACTGGATGCCGTCATCCAAGATGAACCTCGTAAAACCGGGCGGGTTCTATGGGATGGTTCCCGCCGCCCATCGTGAAATCACGCTCAAGTATCCCGACGGCCGCGAGATCAAGACCAACCCAAGCCTTCCCGAGGAACGCGCGAAATATGGATTCAAGGGCTGGGACAACCAGATGCCCATCCCCACCTCCTACGACCAGCCCGTCTGCTGGGTGCCGATGCGTTGGGACAATTCCTCCGGTGGCCAGGTGTATGTCACGAGCAAGGGCTGGGGCCCGTGGCTCGGTTCGCCGCTCTTCATGAGCTACGGCAAGTGCCTTCTCTATGGCGTAATGATGGACAACGTCGACGGCGTCGACCAGGCGGCCATGGTTCCCTTCAACATCAAGTTCGCCAGCGGCATCATGCGCGGCCGGTTCAACGAGAAGGACGGCCAGCTCTACCTCGCCGGCCTCAAGGGCTGGCAGAACTCGGCGTCCCGCGAAGGCGGCTTCTACCGCGTCCGCCACACCGGCAAACCGGCCCGCACCCCGATCAAGACCCACGTCGCCGCCAACGGCATCGAGATCACCTTCAGCGACGCCCTCGACGCGAAGGCCGCAGCCGACACCGCCAATTACGGCGTCGAGCTCTGGAACTACCGCTACAGCGGCGGCTACGGATCTCCCGAAATCAGCGTGAAGACTCCCGGCAAGAACGGCCACGACTCGCTTGAGGTGAAGGGCGTCCGCCTCTCCTCCGACAAGAAGACCATCTTCCTCGAGGTCGCCGGTCTCGAACCTGCCAACCAGTTCTCCGTGAAGTATTCGCTCACCGCCGCGGATGGCGGCGAGGTGAAGTCCGAAGTCATCGGCACGATCCACAAGCTCGGCAAAACGAAGAACTGAAGCAGCGAACAGGTTCCTCGCGAACCGCGCATCGACGGCTCCGCCCTCACAGGCGGAGCCGTTTTGCTTGCAAGAAGGCCCCAGCAAGAAGGCGAAGGCCGACGCCTTTGAAAGTTGGGAGAAACGCTGAGGAAGAAGAACTGGTGCCCCGGGCCGGACTTGAACCGACAACCAATTGATTAAGAGTCAACTGCTCTGCCATTGAGCTACCGAGGCACGACAGGGCGGAGATAGAGCCCAAAATGCAGCCGGTTGTCAACAGGGTGTTCTACAGGCTGAAGGCATCCGAACGAATCGTTCCGGGTGCCCGGCAATCGGCTCATCTCCGCGAGCAGGCACGGAGACAGATTCAGGCTGGCTTTCAGCTCCAAACTCAACGAATGGAACACCAACTCGCCGCCGAACAACCCACGCCATGTCGTCACCCAAAACCAGCCGAGCCCGGCCAAACAAGATCGAGCCAGCCTACCGCCTCGCCCACGAACGCTACGCGTCGCTCGGAGTCGACGTGGACGCCGCGCTCGCCGCGTTGGCCAAGATCCCGATCTCGCTCCACTGCTGGCAGGGCGACGATGTCGGCGGTTTCGAGAGTCTTGGAAGCGCGCTCGGCGGAGGACTCGCCGTCACCGGCAATCATCCCGGCAAGGCCCGCACGCCCGACGAACTGCGAGCCGACTTGGAGAAAGCGCTGTCGCTCATCCCCGGCCAACACCGCCTCAATCTTCACGCGATGTATGGCGAGTTCGGTGGTAAGCGCGTGGACCGCGACGAAATCGACTTAGCCCACTTCAAGAACTGGATCGACTGGGCGAAATCGGAGGGACTCGGCCTCGATTTCAATCCTACCTGTTTCGCGCATCCGAAAGCCGCCGACGGTTTCACCCTCTCGCATCGCGACAAGGACATACGCCAGTTCTGGGTCGAGCACTGCCGCCGCTCGCGCGAAATCGGCGCCGCCATGGGCAAGGCGCTCAGCACACCGTGCGTCACGAACCTCTGGATTCCCGACGGCTTCAAGGACACGCCCGCCGACCGCTACGCCCCGCGCGAACGGCTCGCCTCATCGCTTGACGAAGTTTTCAAAAAACCGCTGCCCGCGAAGCACAACCTCGACGCCGTTGAGCCGAAGCTCTTCGGCATCGGTGCGGAGAGCTGCACCGTCGGCTCGCATGAGTTTTACCTCGGCTACGCCATCACGCGACGCAAGCTGCTCTGCCTCGACGCCGGCCATTTCCATCCTACTGAGAGCATCGCCGACAAGATCTCCAGCGTGCTGCTCTACGTCCCGGAAATTCTGCTGCACGTCAGCCGCGGCGTCCGCTGGGACAGCGACCACGTCGTCACTTTCAACGACGACCTCCAAGCCATCGCCCGCGAAGTCATCGCCACTGGCCACGCCCGCCGCGTCCATCTCGGCCTCGACTACTTCGACGCCAGCATCAACCGCATCGCCGCCTGGGTCATCGGCGCACGAAACCTGCTCCGCGCTCTCCTCGTGGCGCTCCTCGAACCGCCCGGTATCCGCGCCGCCGAACTCGCCGGCGACAACACCGCCCGCCTCGCCCTCCAAGAAGAAGCCCGCGCGCTCCCCTTCGGCGCGGTGTGGGACTACTACTGCGAAAGCAAAGGCGTGCCCGTGGGCGAAGCGTGGCTGGCGGAGGTGAAGGGGTATGAGAAAAATGTTCTGAGCAAACGAGGCTGAGAAATTTATGCCGTGGCTACCCATCTACGCCAACACGGATGATTTCAAACCCATCCTCGAGTGGCTGAATCAAAACGACGAGCTTGCGTTCATCATCTCTGCTGGGCCGAAACGCTGGAAAGCAACCACCAGCACAGCAGAACTTCCGGGGCGACGGGTTTGTCTTTGGCACATACCGAGTGGGCCTCTTCCTCTTCTCGGCTCTACTCCAAAATCCCCGACTTCTTCCGTAGCCGACCCGTGGAGCGGTTGGGACGAACTCCGAACCGGTGCTGATGCAAGTGTTCCGTATTTCGGTGCAGGCCATCCGGGAATTATTTGGCTCAACGTCCGCGTTGTCGGAAAATGGGCACCAGATGGTCTCGGGTTATCCTCGTTCGAGTGGATTGGAAACCATTACTCATTGAGCGGAAGCCCCGCCCCTGAAGTCACCGAGAAATTCTGGCTGGCACTTCGACGATGGGTAAAGAAGAACGCCAAACGAATTCCACGGGAGGGACCGGTTGATGGTGCGCACCCTGAGATTTGGGCATTCACGTCGGCATTCGCTGCGTTCGAGCGCAGCATCGGTCGCGACCCTAATCCGACGCCATGATTCCGGCGCTCCTCCAACTCACCTCCGTCACCAAATCCTTCGGCGCGGTGCGTGCGCTCAAGGGCGTGTCGTCCGACATGTTGGCGTGCCTATGCTCAGTGCTCTTTGTCGGCATGGCTTCAAGCCAGATTGTCGCCGCCGAGCTGCGCTGGGAAAAGCTGGCTCCGATCCCTTCGTCCCTAGGGGTAGCCGGTGCGTTCGCGGGCGTGAGCGACGGTTCGTTGCTCGTGGCGGGCGGGGCGAACTTTCCCGGCAAGAAACCGTGGGAAGGCGGCAGCAAGGTCTGGCACGACGATGTCTTCGTGCTGGAGAAGCCGGATGGCGAATGGAAGGCAGCGGGGAAGTTGCCGTCACCGCTTGGTTACGGCGTCGCCCTGAACCACGCGCGCGGGCTAGTCTGCGCCGGCGGGAGCGGTCCGGATCGGCACCACACTGCCACATTGATCCTTGGTTGGTCGGGAGGCCGCCTGACGACGATGTCCCTGCCCGATCTGCCCGCCCCCCGGGCGAACCACTGCGGTGCCCTGCTCGGTGAGAGAGCATTTCTTTTCGGCGGAACGACCGCTCCCGACTCGACCAATGCGCTTAACTCGCTGCTGTCGCTGGATCTCACTTCGCCCCGAGCGGCCTGGGAGACACTTGATCCCCTGCCCGGTCCTGGCCGTGTCTTTGCGACCGCCGCGGCCCATGCAGGATCCTTTTTTGTCTTTGGAGGCGCCGCCCTGAGCCGAGGCCCCGATGGGAAACCAGTTCGTGGATGGTTGCGCGATGCCTACCGCTACACGCCGGGCCAGGGTTGGAAACGAATCGCCGACCTTCCTCGGGTTGCTGTCGCGGCGCCATCACCTGCTCCCGTCATTGAAGGACGCATTCTCATCCTTGGAGGCGACGACGGATCACAGGTCGGGACGCCGCCGGCCGACCATCGCGGATTTCGACGCGATGTCCTGGTCTACGATCCGACCACGGACCGATGGGAGTCTCGGGACACGTTGCCATTCGCGCATGTGACGACGACGGCCGTCGTGTGGCGAGACCGGATCGTGGTTCCCAGCGGTGAGATCAGACCCGGCATCCGTTCACCGGAAGTTTGGACCACGATCACACGATGAAGTGCTGACGACCGGCGGGTAGTTGCCTAGCCTCGCTGCCAATGCCCACCGACAATCGCCATTACATGCGCACCGCATGGCTGGTCGTTGCGTTGTTGGTTCCCGTGGCGCTGCTGAACTATCTCGATCGCCAGATGCTGGCCGCGATGAAGTCCTCGATGGTCGCGGACATCCCGAGCATCGCGAACAAAGCCGACTGGGGTCTGATTCTCGGCTCGTTCAAATGGGTGTATGCCCTGCTGAGTCCCGTCGCCGGCTACATCGCGGACCGGTTCAGCCGGCGCTGGGTCATCGCCGGAAGCCTCTTCACCTGGTCGGCAACCACGTGGCTCACCGCGCACGTAACCACGTTTCATGAACTACTCGCGACCCGCGCCCTGATGGGTGTCAGTGAAGCGTTCTACATCCCCGCCGCCCTGGCCCTTGTGACCGATTACCACGCCGGCTCGACGCGTTCGCGGGCGGTCGGTTTGCACCAGATGGGAATCTACGCCGGGCTGATCCTTGGAGGTTTCGCGGGTCATGTGGCCGACTCGCCCGACCTCGGTTGGCGTTGGGCGTTTACCACCTGTGGAGCAATCGGGGTCGTCTATGCGGTCCCGCTGCTCTTCTTTCTCAAGGACGCCCCTAGACCGGCGGAGCCGCGCGTTTCGCAGTCACCCGGGTCTGCGTTGAGTGAACTCCTCGGCAACCGTAACTTCATCCTGCTGGTGCTCTACTTCACCCTCCCGGCGATCGCCGGCTGGGTGGTGAAGGACTGGATGCCGGACATCCTCAAGGAGAAGTTCCACCTCGGCCAGGGCAAGTCCGGGGTCGTCGCGATGTTCGTCCATCCCGCCTCGATCCTCGGCGTGGCCTTGGGCGGACTTCTGGCGGACCGTTGGATGCGGCGGTCTCCCCGTGGGCGGATCTACGTCAGCGCGATCGGCATGATGCTGTTCCTTCCGGCGCTGTTCACCATAGGCAACGCCTCGGTGCAGGCCACGGCGATCATCGGTTTGGTGGTCTTCGGTCTCGGGTGGGGTTTCTTCGACTGCAACAATATGCCCATCCTCTGCCAGATCGCCCGTCCCGAACTGCGCGCGACAGGCTACGGCATCATGAATCTCGTGAGCATCAGCTGCGGCGGTTTCGGAGACTGGGGCTTCGGCGCGCTCCGGGATCGCGGTGTGCCCCTCAACGTCATCTTCGGCGCCTTCGCCCTGGTGGCGGCCGTTTCCGTCTTCATCGTCCTTTTCATCCGCCCCCGGCAAACAGAGTCCGCAAGTCCAACCACCTGACACCCATGGCACCCAGTTCCGCACCCAGACTCAAAGGCCTCGTCGCCGCCACCCACACGCCGTTTCATGCGGACGGATCGCTCAACCTGGCCGCCGTCGAAAAGCAGGCGGAGCATCTCGCGCGAAGCGGCGTCGCGACGGTTTTCATCGGGGGAACCACCGGTGAGAGCGCGTCCCTGACATTGGAGGAGCGACGCGCCTTGGGCCGCCGTTGGTGCGAAGTCGCCCGGCATGCCGCGATCAATGTCATCGTCCACGTCGGGAGCACCTGCCTCGCCGATTCACGGCTGTTGGCCGAAGAAGCTGAAAAACTCGGTGCGGTCGCCATCTCGGCCGTGGCGCCGAGCTACTTCAAGCCACGGTCACTCGAACTCCTCGTCGCATCGTGCGCCGACATCGCGGCGGCTGCGCCCAACACTCCGTTCTTCTACTACGACATCCCGGGCCTGACCGGCGTCTCGTTCTCCATGGCCGAATTCCTCGGCGTGGCTGCGCCGAGGATTCCCACCTTGGCGGGGATCAAGTTCTCCAATCCCGACCAGATGGCCTTCACCGAATGCCTTCGAGCAGATGGCGGCCGGTGGCAGATGCCGTGGGGCATCGACGAAGCCCTGCTGGCCGCATTGGCCTTGGGCGCGACCAGCGCGGTCGGCAGCACCTACAACTTCGCGGCGCCGATCTACAACCGCCTGATCGCGGCCTTCGACCGCGGCGATCTGGCGACCGCTCGTGAAGAGCAATGGCGCAGCGTGCAACTCGTGAAGCTTCTGGGCGGCTTCGGCTACATGGGAGCGGCCAAAGCCACAATGGCGATGCTTGGAGTCGATGTCGGACCGGCCCGCCTTCCCAACGGATCCGTGACGGAAGCCCAACGCAAATCCCTGCAGTCAGGTTTGGAGAAACTCGGTTTCTTCGACCGGGTCCGCCTTTGATCACGCCATGAACCTCAGCCTCGCCGTCGGTCTGCTCGCACTGTTCTCAATCCACGCAGTCGCGGTAGAACCGGAGTTCCACGATGTCTTCACGTCGAAATCCGAAGGCTACACGCAGATCCGCATCCCTGCGGTTTTGGTGACCAAGGCGGGTTCGGTGCTGGCCTTCGCGGAAGGCCGCCAGAAGCCGAGCGACCAGGCGGAGAACGACATCGTCATGAAACGCAGCTCCGATGGCGGCCGCACCTGGAGCCCGTTGCGTGTGCTGCATGACGACGGGGCCAACTCGCTCAACAATCCCACCGTGGTCCAGGAGCGGGAGACCGGACGGATCTTCCTCTGGTATCAGCGCATCCCCTCGCATCTCAAGGAACACAGCGCCGCAACGGCGACCGGACTCGAAGGCACGAACATCTACCGGAATTTCATCCTCACATCGGACGACGACGGGAAAACCTGGACCCCGCCGCTCGACGTGACTCGAACCACCAAACGGGCAACCAACGCCACCACCGTCGCCAGCGGGCCCGGCATCGGAATCCAGCTTACCCGTGGAGCCCACAGGGGCCGGCTGATCATTCCATTCAACGAAGGGCCCTACTCTTTCTGGAACAATTATGCGGTCTTCAGCGATGATCGCGGTGCGACGTGGATGTTTGGCGACAACGTGCCGGGGGCGTTCGTGCCGGACACCAAACTCGGACAGCGCAGCCAGATCAATGAAGTGCAGATGGTCGAGCTGGGCGATGGATCGGTCGGTTTGAACTCGCGCCAATTCGCCGCGGCAAAAGTCCGGAAAGCGTCGACCAGCAAGGACGGTGGCGCGACGTGGTCTCCGGTCGTCGATGTGCCGGCTCTGCGCGATCCGAGCTGCAACGCCAGCGTCCTCCGTTACTCCTTCGGCGATGGACCGGCCGGCTCCGGCGTCATTCTTTACAGCGGCCCCGACGCGATGAGCCGCTCGAACGGAACCATCCACCTAAGCCTCGACGACGGAGCGACCTGGCCTGTGAAACGGGTCCTGTGGCCCGCCGGTTTCGCCTACAGCGTCCTGACCAAGCTGCCCGACGGAACGATCGGCTGCCTCTTCGAGACGGACAATTACGGTCGGATCGTCTTTGCACGGGTCACGATCGATTGGCTTACCGCCAAATGAAAAAGGCGGCGAACGTCGGTTCGCCGCCTTCGTCGAAAGCGCTTAAACGGTTCAGTCCAGTTTCTTGATCTGGATATTGCGGAAGGCCACGGGGTCGTTGTGGCCGGCGAATCCGAAGTGGCCGACCTTGCGGTCCCGTCCCGGGTGCGGGCTCTTGGCCATGAAGGTCGTCGGATCAATGGTCGACAGATCCGTGTCGAGGATGACCGTGCCGTTCAACTCCACCTTGATCTTGGAACCCTTCACGGTGACTTCCTCGAAGTTCCATTCGCCGATCGGGCGCTGGTAGCCGCGCTGGGCCGCAGCCATGCCGTAAGCCGATCCGTGCGCCTGACGGGGATCGATCTTGCTCTTGGTCGCCTGCTCATAGTTCTCGTCGAGCACCTGGATCTCGCACATGCCGACGTAGGCGGTGTCGCCGGTGCCGGGATACCGGACGGCGAGGCCGTTGTTGCCACCGGGAGGCAGCTTGAACTCCACACGCGCCACGAAGTCGCCATATTGCTCCTTGGTGAAGATGGTGCCGCCCTTCTTGGGTTTGCACACCACCGCGCCGTCGATGATCTCGTAGTTGTCGACCGGGCCGTCCCATCCGGCGAAGTCCTTGCCGTTGAAGACGGGCTTGAAGCCGGCGGATCCTTTTTCTTTGAGGATCTTCGCGGCTTCGCCGGCTCCGATCTCACGGATGAAGATGTTCTTCCAGCGGATCTCGTTGCCGTGGGTCTGGAGAAGGATCGGTCCGCGCGCCGGGATGGCCGTCTTGCGGTCGTAGTAGTTCTCAAGGATCGCATGGTCGACGACCATCTTGCCGTTGAGCCAGACGCTGACGCGGGAACCCACCATGACCACGCGGAAGGAGTTCCATTGGCCGAAGGGTTTGTCGGCGAGCACGAGCGGATCCTTGCCGGGTGCGCCCGGGCTGTTGTTCCACAGGCCGCCGCTGCCTTTGTTCGCGCCGATGTTGAACTTGGCCTCCTCGGTGTAGTCCCAGATCTGCACTTGCGGCACACCGCGGAGGTAGAGTCCGGAGTCGGCCTTCGGGACCGTGCGATAGTCGACCAAGAGTTCGAAGTCGCCGTATTCCTCGACGGTCGTCGCGTATTTGCCGTGGCCGTCGTTCACGAGGTCGCCGTTCTCGACGCTCCAATGTTTCAGCATGTCCGCCGTCCAATCGGCATCCTGCTTGGCACGTTTTTCGGGTTCCATCGCGAGATACTTCCGGTGGTCGAACGTGTCGCCACCGCGCCACCCGGCAAGATCCTTGCCGTTGAAGAGCGCCTTGAAACCGGCCGGCGGTTGGTTGGGCTGCTGCGCCGTGACGCAGCCGACGAGTCCGAAGCAGACCAGTGCCAAAGTGGCGGCATGGCTCCGCAATGAGGAGATTAGGGCGAGGTTCATTTCGCTTTGGGTATCCGTTGGAAGGACACGGGTCAAGTCGCCCAGCGGCCCGCCTCGACGATTTACGCTTCATCGGGCAACGGGAATTCCTCCCACTCGGGGCAATACCGGGACAGCCGACACGACTGCGAAGCGCCTTTTGGCTCGAATCCGCACCGGCTTCTGGCAATCCCTCCATGTGCCCGCATTAAATCGACGATCAACGCCACGCAGCAGCGGACCTGTTTGGGCATGACACCGCTCCTCCAGCTCGTTTCCGTGACCAAGTCCTTCGGCGCTGTCCGGGCATTGAAAGGGGTGTCGTTCGATCTCAAGGCGGGAGAGGTCCATGCGCTCCTCGGTGAAAACGGCGCGGGCAAATCCACCCTCATCAAGGTCATCACCGGCGCCCACCGACCCGATGCAGGCACGATGGCCATCGCGGGCAACGCGATCGAGAATCTCACACCAACCGCAGCGCAGAGGCTTGGGATCGCGTGCATCCACCAACAGCCCACGTTGTTCCCGGACCTCACCGTCGCCGAAAACATCGCGCTGCGGCTCGGGACAACGCGTTCCTTTGCTCGCGTCAACTGGCCGGCCAATCGGGCCCGGACGGCGGAACTGCTTGGTCGCATCGGTGCAGCCATCGAGCCCGACGCAGAGGTCCGTTCGCTCTCGATGCCCGGGCAGCAACTTGTCGAGATCGCCTGCGCGCTCGGAGCCGGTGCCCGCATCGTCATCATGGATGAACCGACCGCGTCGTTGACCCAGAAGGAGCAGCACCTGCTCTTCGGCGTCGTCCGCGACCTCAAGGCCCGCGGGGTCGGCGTCATCTACATTTCCCACAGGCTGGAGGAGATCTTCGCCCTGGCCGACCGCGTGACCGTGCTGCGCGACGGCGAAAGCATCGGCACACGGGAGGTCCACCAGCCTAGTGGCTCCGGCGCCCTCGCCGGAGCCAGTCCTTCAGGCGCCTCGCCTGTTGATGCCCCTTCAGGCGAGGCGCCTGAAGGACAGTCCGACAGGCGAGGCGCCTGTCCCACTATCGATCTCACCGAAGCCGAACTCATCCGCCTCATGGTCGGCCGCGAAGTCGCCGCCATCTACCCACCGTCGGAAAGCGATCCCGGCGACGTCGTGCTGTCCATCCACAATCTCGGCTGCTCCGCTGGCGGCGTGAAAAATGTCACCCTCGACATCCGTGCCGGCGAGATCGTCGGGCTGGCCGGCCTCGTCGGCGCTGGCCGCACCGAACTGGCCCGTGTGCTCTTCGGCCTGACTCCGGCCGACGCCGGCCAAATCCGGCTTCACGGCCAATCCATCACCGTCTGTTCCCCGCAGGAAGCCGTCGCCCACGGCATCGCCTACGTGCCGGAGGACCGTCGCCGCCACGGCATCATTCTCGAAATGCCCGTCGCCGAGAACCTGACGATGGCCATCCACCGCCGTCTCTTCCCCGGGTCTTGGCTGAAACTGAAGGCCGAGCGGCATCTCGCCCTCGACCTCATCCGCGACCTCGGCGTGAAGGCCTACGGACCCGAAGCGCCTGGCGGTAGCCTGAGCGGCGGCAACCAGCAAAAAGTCAGCGTCGCCCGTTGGCTGGCCACGAAACCAAAGCTGCTGATCCTCGACGAACCCACCCAGGGCGTGGATGTCGGTGCGAAGAGCGAGATCCACCGCATCATCCGCCGCTTGGCCAAGGACGGCCTCGCCGTCCTGATGATCTCCAGCGATCTCCCCGAAGTCCTCGGCATGAGCGACCGCATCGCCGTCATGCGTGGCGGGACGGTTGTCGCGACGTTGCCAGGTGGGACCAGCGCGCATGAGGTGATGGCGACAGCCTTGGGCCAGTCTGCGCCGGAGGCCGCAGCGTGAGCCGTTACTTCCGCGAACTCTCCGTCGCCGCCGTGCTGGCACTGATGCTTTCAGCATTGGCCGTCTTCGCCCCATCGTTCTTCTCGCCGGCTCCCCTGCTCTCCCGTCTCGCGTCCGAGGTTCCGGCCTTGGTGGTCGCGCTGGGCATGGCCGTGGTGATGATCGGCCGGCAGATCGACATCTCGGTCGGGTCCATCTTCGGGCTGACGGCGGTCCTGAGCGGAACGTTGCTGGCCAACCAAGTTCCCCTGCCCTTGGTGCTCCCGCTCGCGATCCTGACCGGAGCCCTCTTCGGCGGCATCAACGGCTGGCTCGTCGCGGGACTTGGCCTGCCCTCGATCGTCGTGACGCTGGCCACGCTGGTGACCGGTCGTGAACTTCTCAGCCTCTGGCAGCAGGGCCGCTTCATCTCCCTGCCCGAGGGTGTGCAGTGGTTCGGCCTCGGCCAAACCACGGGACAATGGACCTTGATCGCCGTCGGGTTGCTGCTGGTCACGCTGATGGCTTGGGCGTCGCGGAATCTCGCTGCCGGACGATTCATCTACGCCGTCGGCAGCGATCCCGAGGCGGCCCGGCTTGCGGGCGTTCGGCCCGGCGCGGTCACGTTCGGCACCTTCGTCCTGATGGGCGCGCTGGCGGGCTTCGCGGCGGTGTTGAATCTCGTGCAATCCCCCCAGGTCGATCCCAAGGCCGGCGGCGGCTTGGAACTGAAGGCCATCGCCGCCGCTGTGATCGGAGGCGTGGCGGTCACCGGCGGACGCGGCCGGCTCTGGGGTGTGTTCCTCGGCCTGCTGCTGTTGACCACGATCAATCCCGCCCTGACTTACCTGCGCGTCGAGGCCTATTGGGAGAAAGCCATCCAAGGAACCGTCATCCTGCTGGCCGTGGTCGCGGATCGGTTCCAGGGAAACGGAGGTGCGAAGTGAATTCTTCAGCGAACCCCGGTCGCAGCCGCATCGTTCCGGAGATGATCCTCGCCGCATTCCTCGTGGCCGAGTTCATCCTGTTTTCCGCCACCGGCCGCAATTTCCTCCAACCCGACAACCTCACGAACATCGTCCGGCATTCCACCGAGATCGGCCTGCTGGCCTTGGTCATGATGCCCGTCATCCTCACCGGCGGCATTGACCTCTCGGTCGGTTCGCTGCTGGGGCTGTGTGCGGTGCTGTTCGGGAAAATGGTCCAGGACGCCGGCCTGTCTCCGGGAGCCGCTGCGGCAGTCACCCTGTTGGTCGGAGGAATCGCCGGTGGCTTCAACGCACTTCTCATCACGCGGCTTCGCTTGCCGCCGCTGATCGTAACGCTGGGAACGTTCTCGCTCTTCCGCGGCTTGGCCGAAGCCATCACGAAGGGCACCGCCACCTATTCGAAGTTTCCCGACAGCTTCCTCGCCCTCGGCAGCGCGACGTTCCTCGGCTTGCCGACGCAGGCGTGGGTCTTCGTGGCCGTGGCCGGGGTGATCTGGATTCTCGTTCACCGAACCACCTTCGGGCGCTCGTGGCGGGCCATCGGCTTTTCGCCGGAAGGCGCGCGCTACGCCGGGCTGCCGGTGGAACGCCGGCTGGCCTTCGCCTACGTCATGGCGGGTGTGGTGGCCGCATTGGCGGCGATCATCCTCACCGCCCGCGTCACGCAGGCACGCGCCGACGCGGGCACCGGCTACGAACTCCTCGCGATCACCGCCGTCGTCCTTGGCGGCACGAGCATCTTCGGAGGGACGGGCTCCGTTCACGGAACCCTCCTGGGCGTCGCGGCCATCGCCGTGCTGACCAACGGCCTCTCGCGCATCCCGTCCATCATGGGCGTATCCCGTGAACTCTCGGGCGTGCTGACCGGCGCCCTCTTGATCGCGGCACTCGCCGGCGGCGTGCTGATGAAGTTCTTGTCGGAGCGCCGGGCTCGTCGCCAGACTTCGGCCACTCCAAGCACACCCAGCAACGCATGAAACGCCTCCTCCCCATCCTCGCCTGCGCGGCCCTCGCCCTGATCACCGGCTGCGGCCCATCCGAATCGAAGCCCGGCACCTCCGCGCCCGGTGGACCCGCGCCCGCCGGCAAGAAGCTCAGCATCGCGCTCCTGCCGAAAAGCAAGGGCAACCAATACTTCGTCAACGTCAAGAAAGGCGCCGACAAAGCCGCGGCGGAACTCGGGATCGAACTCATCTTCGACGGACCGACCAATACCGATCCCGCCAAACAGAACGAGATCGTCGAGAACTGGATCACCCTCGGCGTCGATGTCATCGCCGCCGCCTGCGAGAACCGCGACGGCATCGCCACCGCGCTGAAGAAAGCCCAGGCCAAGGGCATCAAGGTGCTGACCTACGATTCCGACACCACGCCCGACGCCCGGAGCTTCTTCGTCAACCAGGCCACCGCCCAGGGCATCGGCTACACGCTCATGGACACCGCCGCCAAGCTCTGCGGCGAAGAAGGCGAGTTCGCCATCATCACCGCCACGCTCACGGCGGCGAACATGAACGAATGGCGGAAGAACATCGAAGCCCGGCTCAAGGAGAAGTATCCGAAGATGAAGCTCGTCGACACCAAGCCCTGCGACGACCAGAAGGACAAGGCGCAGCAGGAAACGGCCAACCTGCTCGGAGCCTATCCCAACTTGAAATGCGTCATGGCCATCTGCTCCCCGGCCGTTCCCGGCGCCGCCGAAGCCGTCAAACAAGCCGGCAAGGCGGGCAAAGTGAAGGTCCTCGGCCTCGGCCTGCCGAACGAGAACAAAGCCTACGTGAAGTCCGGCGTCACCCAGGCCGTAATCCTTTGGAAGGTGGAAGACCTCGGATACCTCACGCTCCACGCCGCCGCGGCCTTGGCCAAAGGCGAACTCAAACCCGGCGCCACAAGCTACAAAGCCGGTCCCTTGGGCGAACTGAAGATCGAAGGCACCGACATCCTCCTCGGCCAACCCTTCGTCTTCACCAAGGACAACATCGAGCAGTTTGATTTCTGAGGAGCGGGCGTAACCGCAGATGAAGGCAGGAGGACGTGGATAATCGACAAGCCCGCGTAACAGCCGAATTCGTCTACGCCCGAGGCCCAACGGGCCGCCGTTAATCCAGCCCAGGGCAACGCCCTGGGTCACGCGCCCCACCCAAGACCCAGCCCTGAAAGGGCGGGTTAACCTTCCACCAGCATGTCGTAATCCCTCGCCCGCCTCCTGACGCATCTGGTCTTCAGCACCAAACACCGCGAACCCCTTATCCACGACGGCATCCGCGACGAACTCCACCGTTATTCTGCAACCATCCTCGCCGACATCGATTCGCCGGCCATCCTGATCAACTCCGTTGAAGACCACGTCCACATCCTCTTCTGCTTGTCCAAAAACCACGCCCTGAAAGATGTGGTGGAGAAACTGAAGAAGGAGACATCAAAGTGGATCAAACGCCGTGATCCCGGCCTGGCGAATTTCTACTGGCAGGCTGGCTACGGCGCCTTCTCGGTCAGCCAGTCGAACGTCCCTGCCGTCATACGATATATCGCCGACCAGCGGGACCACCACGCGAAGACTTCGTTTCAGGACGAGTTGCGGGCGTTGCTCCGCCGCCACAAGGTTGAGTTCGATGAACGCTACGTGTGGGATTGATCCACAAATAAACCGCCCTTTCAGGGCGGACCCTGTCTCATGCGACGGGACCCAGGGCGTTGCCCTGGGCTGGATTAACGGCGGCCCGTTGGGCCTCAAAGCAAACGCGGCGGGACTGGCCAGATTGCACCGCCTGTTGCTCTCGCTTGCGTTGGCTCTGATCACCACTGGTTCCTCATTCGCCGCCACCACCGATCCCGTCGTCCCGGGTGACACGGTCTTCATAGACAACGGACAGGTCCGGCTCGGCGTGAAGAGATCCTCCGGCGCGGGCATCGCGTGGTTCTCCCTCTCGGGCACGAACCGCAACCTGATCAACCACTGGGACCGCGGCCGTCTCATCCAGCAGTCCTACTACGGCGACACCGATGGCTCGCTCTGGAACAAGCAGCCGTGGCGTTGGAATCCCGTCCAGGGCGGCGACTGGAAGGGCAAGCCCGCCACCGTCCTCGACCTCAAGACCACCACGAACACGCTCTACGCCAAAAGCTGGGCGCGGCATTGGGCGGCGGGTGATGAACTGACCAACGTCGTCTTCGAGGAATGGATCACGCTCACCGGGAAGACCGCGCACGTGCGCTTCAAGATGACCTACTCCGGCGATCATTCCCACGGTGTCCGTGACCACGAGATCCCCGCCGTGTTCGTCGCGCCTGATCTCGACACGATGGTTCTCTATTCCGGCGACAAACCCTGGACCAACGACACCCTCCATCGCTCGAAGCCTGGTTGGCCCAATGAGGGTCGCGCCATGTCGGAGAACTGGGCCGCCTATGTCGGCACGAACGGCTTCGGCATCGGCGCCTACGTGCCGGTCGCGACCAATCTGACCTGCTACCGCTTTGGTGACGGCCGCGAGGACCACGGTTCCTGCTCCTACTTCGCACCGCTCACGCGCTTCGCCATCACGCCGGGCAAAGTCTTCGAATACGACCTGCATCTCGCCATCGGCACGGTGGACGAGATGCGGGGCGCGTTCGGTGAAATCCGCCGGCACAGGTAGAGCGTGGCCGGGCTTTACCCGACGCGCGGTGCCGCGTTCAATCCCCGCCGATCGCATGACGGAACAAATCTATCTCGGAATCGACATCGGAGCGGAAAGCGGCCGCCTCATGGCCGGGCGGTGGGACGGACGCCGCATGATCCTGGAGGAGTTGCACCGTTTCCCCAATCCGGTCGTCGCCGTCGCCGGCACGCTGCGCTGGGACCTGCTCCGCCTGTGGAACGACATCCAACACGCGCTCGCGCTCGCGGCGCGGCGTTTCGGTGGTGCGATCGTTTCCATCGGCATCGATACATGGGCGCTCGACTACGTTCTCATGTCCGAGTCGGACGAACTCCTTGGCCTACCCTTCTGCTACCGGGACCCGCGCACCATCGGCATGATGGATGTCGCCTTCTCCAAGGTTTCACGGCCCGAGATCTTCGCCGAGACGGGTCTCCAGTTCATGGAGATCAACACGCTCTACCAGCTCATGGCGGCGAAGAGGCGCAGCCCGGAACTTCTCAAGCTGGCTGAAACCTTTCTGATGATCCCCGACTGGCTGAACTGGTGCCTCACCGGCGAGAAGGCGGTCGAGTTCACCAACGCCACGACCACGCAGTTCTTCAATCCGATCAAGCGAATGTGGGCGACCGACCTGCTGCATCGCCTCGGCCTGCCCACCCATTTCCTCCCTCGCGTCATCGAGCCGGGGACACGTCTCGGAGTCCTCACGCCCAGCGTCCGCGAACGCACCGGGCTTGGACCCGTGCCCGTCGTTGCGCCGGCCACGCACGACACCGGATCCGCCGTTGCCGGTGTGCCGACGGAGCTCTCGGGAAAACCGGGCTGGGCCTACATCAGTTCGGGCACCTGGTCGCTCATGGGCATCGAGACCAGCCAGCCCGCGCTCTCGCCTTGGGCGGAAGTGCTGAACCTGACCAACGAAGGCGGCATCGAAGGCACGTGGCGCGTGCTCAAGAACATCATGGGCCTCTGGCTCGTGCAGCAGTGCAAACGCTCGTTCGACGCGGCCGGCGAACGTTTCGACTACGGCCAACTCACGTTGCTCGCGGGCGAGGTGCCGGCGCTGACCTGGCTGATCGATCCTGATGATCCGAGGTTCCTCGCCCCGGTCGACATGCCGGAGGCGATCCGCAGTTTCTGCCGCGAGCGCGGACAGCCCGTCCCGGAAACCGCCGACCAGTTCGTCCGCTGCTGCCTCGACAGCCTCGCGTTGAAATACGCCCACGTGCTCGGCCTGCTGGAGGAGGTTGCCAGCAGCCGGATCAACGTCATCCATATCGTCGGCGGTGGTTCCAAAAACGCCCTGCTGAACCAGCTCACCGCGAACGCGTGCGACCGGACGGTCGTCGCCGGCCCGACGGAAGCCACCGTGCTCGGCAATCTCCTCGTGCAGGCCAAGGCCGCCGGTGAACTCAAGTCTCTCGCGGAACTCCGCGCCGCCGTCCGCGCCTCCAGCGAGCTCCAGACGTTCGAACCCGATCCGGCAACTCGCTCAGTCTGGACCGAAGCACGTGAGCGATTCGCCAAGTTGCTCCCGGCGCGCTGATCCGCATCATTGCACCGTTAATGATCCGCAAGGCCTTCATCATGTCCGTCCATGCCGGCCACGAAGCCGAGTATGCCCGCCGCCATTCGCCCATCTGGCCCGAGCTGGAAGCCGTGTTGAAAGCCCATGGCGTCGTCCGCTACTCCATTTTCTTGGATCCAGCCTCGCGCCAACTCTTCGCCTACGCCGAGATCGAGGACGAAGCCCGTTGGCAGGCCATCGCTGAAACGGACGTCTGCCGCCGTTGGTGGGCCTCCATGCGCGAACTCATGCCGACCAATCCTGACAACAGCCCCGTGGCCGTGGAGTTGAAGGAAGTCTTCCATTTTTAGAAATGAAGACCAGGCCATCAGACGAACGATCGTTCGGAAGCTGCGGAGCAGCGCCAGAAAGTAGCCCACAGCGTGAGCTGTGGGTTTGGTTGCTCATGGGGCGAGTCCCGGAGGGGCGGCAGAGCCGAAATCTTTCGCCCCTCCGGGGCTCTATTTTCTCAGGCGTTCCGATCCCTCAGCTCACGCTGTGGGCTACTGTCTTCCGCGCCTCCGGCGCTGACTTCTCGAAAAACTTCTTTGCGCCCTTTGTGCCTCTTTGCGGCCAACCTGTTTCCCCATGACCGTCACTCTCTTCATCCCGTGCTTCGTGGACCTGATGTATCCCAAGGTGGGCATCAGCATCGTCGAGATCATCGAACGCCTCGGCCATCGCATCGACTATCCGGAAGACCTCACCTGCTGCGGCCAGCCCGCCTTCAACTCCGGCTTCTGGGACGAGGCCCGCAAGGTCGCCCTGCCTGTCCTCGAACGCCTCAAGAACTCCGACGCCGTGGTCATCGCCTCCGGTTCCTGCGGCGCGATGCTGAAGGTTTTCTACCCGGAACTCTTCGCCAACACCCCGCAGGCCGACGCCGCCAAGGAACTCTCCGCGAAGTGCTATGAGTTTTCCGACTTCCTCGTCACCAAGCTCGGTGTGACCGACTTGGGTGCCACGTTTCCGCACAAGGTCACCATCCACGACGGCTGCCACGGCCTGCGCGAACTCGGCCTGAAGAAAGGCGCGCGCGATCTGCTCGGCAAAGTGCGCGGACTGGAACTCGTCGAGATGAAGGAGGCGGAGACCTGCTGCGGCTTCGGCGGCACCTTCGCCGCCAAGTTCCCGATGATCTCGACCGCCATGGGCGAAGTGAAATGCGCCTCCGCCGCCGACACCGGCGCCGACTACATCGTGTCCAACGACTCCAGTTGCCTGATGCAGGTGCAGGGCTTGTTGAGCAAGCAAGGCAGCGGGTTGAAGACGATTCACTTGGCGGAAATCTTGAACTCGAAATAGCCCATGACCACCGAAGTCCAAGAGTTCAAAACCCAGGCCACCAAGGTCGTCGGGGACCTCCGCCACCGGAAACTCATCCAGACCGCGCTCGGCAAATACGAGGTCGCACGCGACAAACGCAAGGGCGCGTTCCAGAGCTGGAGCGAGGCCCGTCAGGTGGCCGCCGAGACCAAGTGGGACGCCATCAACCATCTCGACGAACATCTCGTCAGCTTCGCCGACAAGCTTGAGGCGCGCGGCACCAAGGTCCATTGGGCCACCACCGCGGCACAGGCCCGCGACATCATTCTCGGCATCATCCAGGCCAAGAACGCGAAGTGCATCATCAAGTCCAAGGCGATGACGGCGGAGGAGATCCACCTCAACGCCGCGATGGAGAAAGCCGGCTTCGAGGTCGTGGAATCCGACCTCGGCGAATACATCGTCCAACTCCGCCAAGAGCCGCCCTACCACATCGTCTTCCCGGCGATGCACCTCACGCGGCACGACATCAGCGACCTCTTCGAGAAACACCTCGGCAGCGCCAAGACCGACAGCCCCGAGGAATTGACGATGATCGCCCGCCGTGCCCTGCGGGAGAAATACATCACCGCCGACGTCGGCATTACCGGGGCCAACTTCGCCATCGCCGAGACCGGCATGGTTTCCATCACGGAAAACGAGGGCAACGCCCGCCTCACCTCCGCGCTGCCCAAGACCATGATCTCGCTGCTCGGGATCGAAAAAGTCCTGCCGCGCATGGCCGACCTCGCGCTCTTCCTGCCCATGCTCGCCACCGCCGGCGCTGGCCAGCCGCTCACCTGCTACAACACGCTGTATGGCGGCCCGCGCCAGCCCGGTGAATCCGACGGCCCGGAGGAATACCACGTCGTCCTGCTCGACAACCGTCGCACCGAACTCCTCGCCGATCCCGAACAGCGCGACGCCCTCCACTGCATCCGTTGCGGCGCGTGCCTCAACGTCTGCCCCATCTTCAAGAACGTCGGCGGCCACACCTACGGCACGACCTACAGCGGCCCCATCGGTTCCGTCATCACGCCGCACCTGCGCGGGTTGCAGAACTGGAAACACCTCTCCTACTCCTCGTCCCTCTGCGGTGCCTGCACCGAGGCCTGCCCGGTGAAGATCAACCTCCACCACCACCTCCTGCAAAACCGCCGCAACTCCGTCCAGAAAGAAGCCGATCCCCAGGAGAAGTTGATCTTCAAACTCTTCGCCTGGGCCATGAACAGCCCCGGCCTCTACGGAGCTGGCAAGAGTGTGGCGCGCTGGTTCGGGCCACTGCACCGGCTGGTCATGGGAACCTTCCTCGATCCCGCCAAAGCCTGGACCAAAACCCGCGACCTCCCGCCCATCGCCGAGACGACGTTCAAGGAGTATTGGAAGAACCGGCAGTGAACTCGCGGCCAGCTTGTCGCTTGCCGACCAACCAATCTCTCAACCACAGATTCACACAGATTGTGGAAAACCTAAGACTTCCCTTCCAAGTCAGCTGACCCGCAAACCGCAAAGAACCGCATGTTCTCCAAGTTTATCGAAAAGCTTACCGGCAAGGACGATGTAGAACGCGTCATGGCCAAGAAGGATATGAAACTGCTGATGGAGCATCTGAAGAATCGGAAGCTTATGGTTCCCAGACGTCCAAGAAAGTATCTGGATGCTGCTAACCTCGCCCAAGACGAGTTGCTCAAACTGATCGAAAGCGAATCGATGCGGCTTCGTGAAGAGCTCGACAGTGATCGCTTTGAGCCATGGATTCTCGAGGTCGACGGCAAACGCAGGCTTCCGGTCTTCTCGAGTCAGAAAACTATGGAGGTTTTTTCAGCGGAAGTGTCGAAGAGTTTGAACAAGGTTTTTGCTCTCGGATTTGTGGATATGCTGATCGACGACCTCGTCAACTGGCCCGATCTCGACATCATCGATTTGAACTACTTCAGCGAAGGCAGCATGGAAATCACCATCCATCGGCCTCCAACGAAGGCACCTCAGTGAAGCTTCCAGCCGGACAACTAGACCACCGTTTGCCGGCTCCCATGTCTGTGAATCTGTTTCCATCTGTGGTTACCCCTCTTCCCCATGACTGAACGCGACAAAATCCTCGGCCGCATCCGCGAAGCCCTGACCATCTCCGCGCCGCCTCCCGGCGAGCACGGACCGGAGACGCATCATCTGGCCGGTCACCCGATCCAGTTCGCGCCGCGTCCCGCCGCCACCAACGCCCGCGAATGGCTGCCCAAGGTCGGCGAGACGTTTGAAGATCAGGTCGCCCAGTTCCGCGCCTGCTCCGACGATCTCAAGACCGAGTTCATCGTCGCGGAATCTCTGGCCGACCTGCCCAAGATCCTCGGCGACCTCCGCGACCGCGAACGCTGGAAGCAAGCCGCCGCGCACCGGAGCGACCTGACCGACGCCGCAGTCCAAGCGCTCGGCTTGCCCACCCTGACGGTCGACGGCGGTTACGACGTCCGCGCGCTGGAGCGTTGCGACGTGGGCATCACCACCTGCGACGCCCTCGTGGCCCAGACCGGCACGCTCGTCGTCACTTCGCGCAGCTCCGGCGGACGCGCACTGTCCGTCTTGCCGCCGCACCATCTCGTCATCGCCCGCCGCGACCAACTCGTGGCCGATCTCCCCGCCGCCTTTGAGTTGATCCAACAGCGCTACGGCGCCGATTATCCCAGCATGATCTCGCTCGTCACCGGCCCCAGCCGCACGGGCGACATCGAGCGCATTCTCGTCCTCGGGGCCCACGGCCCGAAGAAGCTGACCGTCGTGATGATCTGAGCCTGATGGAGCGCGGAGCATTGCTCCATGCTCCGGCCAGAAGACGTCTTTGCAGCGATTTCATTTCCTGAGAGCTTCCGGACACTTCACGTCACCATGAACGCCTCACTTCGTTCCCTCAGCGTCGCGACCCTCCTCGCTGCGGCCCTGCCGCTCACGGCGGCCACGGTCTTCGTCGAAGCAGAAGCCTTCGCGTCTTCCGGCGGTTGGACCCTCGACACCCAGTTCATCGAGATCATGGGCTCGCCCTACCTGCTGGCGCACGGCATGGGGCGGCCGGTGAAGGATGCGGAGACCAGGATCAATTTTCCCGAAGCCGGCACCTACCGGATCTTTGCGCGCACGAAGGACTGGGTGGCTCATTGGAAGGCTCCGGGAGCTCCGGGCAAGTTCCAGGTCGTGCTCAATGGCAAACCGCTAGGCCACACCTTCGGCACGACGGGCGCCGAGTGGTTCTGGGAATCCGGCGGCACGGTGGAGATTCCCAGCGCGGGCACGCACACGATCGCCCTGCGCGACCTGACCGGCTTCGACGGTCGTTGCGACGCGCTGTTCTTCACCAACGAGAAGTCCGGCAAACCGCCGGACACGCGGACCCAGCGCAAGGCGCTACTCGGCCTGCCGACGGTCGCGCCGGAGACGGAGGAGTTCGATCTGGTCGTCTGCGGCGGCGGTTACTCCGGCCTCGGCTCGGCCATATCGGCAGCGCGCCAGGGACTGAAGGTCGCCTTGATCCAGAACCGTCCTGTGCTTGGCGGTAACGGCTCCAGCGAGATCCAGGTCTGGGCTCAGGGCGGAACCCGGCGCGGCCTGTATCCGCGCCTTGGCGAGATCGTGGACGAGTTTTCCGACCGCGCGATCAACTCACCGGGTTTGGAGGAGGAGTTCGGTGACGCGAAGAAGGAAGCTCTCGTGCGGGCGGAGAAAAACATTTCGCTCTTCCTCAACAGCCACGTCATCGGCGCGGACAAGGACGCGGCCGATCCGTCCAAGATCCGCAGCGTGCTCGTCCTCGATACGCGCACCGGAGCCGAGAAGCGTTTCCGCGGAAAGCTCTTCGTCGACTGCACGGGCCACGGCTCAATCGGCGCACTCGCCGGCGCGAAATTCTCCATGGAAGAGGAAGGCCACATGGGCATGAGCAACATGTGGAAGTGGGACGAAGCCGACGGAGCACCCGAGTGGCAGGCCACGCCCTGGGCGCTGCCGTTGGAGTCGGGCGACTTCCCGGCGACCAAGAAGGCGGAAGGATCGGTCGTCTTCCACAAGGGCGAATGGTTCTGGGAGGGCGGTTTCAACAAACATCCTCTGACTGAGTTGGAGCACGTCCGCGACTGGAACCTCCGCGCCGTCTTCGGCGCCTTCAACTCGATGAAGACCGGGCTCAAGAAGGACCAGTATGCCAAAGCCAAACTCGCCTGGGTCGCAGCCATCGGCGGCACACGCGAAAGCCGACTGCTGACCGGCGACGTCATCCTGAACCGTGCCGACATCACGAACAAAGTCGCCTTCCCCGACGGCTGTGTGCCGACGACGTGGGACATCGACCTGCATTACCCCAAGGAGCAATACGCCGCGAAGTTCCCGGAGAATCCGTTCATCTCCCGCGCCGAGTTCGGTGCCGGTGTCGATCGTCGCAACGGCTACCCGATTCCCTACCGCTCCTTCTACTCCACCAACGTCGGCAACCTCTTCATGGCCGGCCGCTGCATCAGCGTGGACCACGGCGCGCTCGGCACGATCCGCGTCATGCGCACCTGCGGCATGATGGGCGAAGTCGTCGGCAAGGCCGCCTACATCTGCGTCACGCAGAAAACCTCGCCCCGTGGCGTCTACGAAAAGCACCTCGACCAACTCAAGGAGCTCATGCATCAGCCCGGTGCCGCACGGCGTGACAGCCTTGATGGCGCACTCGCTGTTCCGCCCGGAACCTCTCCCCTGCCTCTCGGTGAATTCCGCAACGTCACGGAGATCGAAGGCGTCGTGGTCGACGACGAACAGGCCAAGTTGAGCGGCAAATGGACGCCGGGCGAAAACCTCAAACCCTTCGTCGGCCGCCACTACCTCTATGCCGGCCCGGCCGAAAACGCGTCGGCCCGTTTCGAGTTTACTGTTCCCAAGAGCGGCCGCTACGAAGTCCGCATCGCCTGGATGCCGCATGCGAACCGTTCGAGCCAGACGCCGTGTGTCATCGAATCGGCGGCGGGCTTGAAGACGATCTCATTGAACCAACGTGAGAAGACCAATCGTCCCGATGGCTTCCACAGCATCGGCGTATACGAGTTTGCAGCCGGCACA
>CANJSG010000028.1 GCA_947476875.1 Verrucomicrobiota bacterium
TCCGTCGAGGGCGGCACGGTCGACATCGAAACTGAAGCCGACGATCTCGAATCCGCGACCGTGATACTTGTCGTAGGCGCCCTTTAGATGGGGCAACGCCTGCATGCAGGGGCCGCACCACGTGGCCCAGAAGTCGAAAAGGACGACCTTGCCCCTGAGTTTGGACACGTCGACTTCGGTGCCATCCAAAGCGGTGAACTTGACGTTGGCGGGCTTGCCGACGTGGCGCAGGTAGACGGAATCGTCACCGAAAAGGAGGTCTTCCGCCGGCGCGGCCGGATTCCAGAGCAAGCAGGCTGCTCCGGCGGCGAGCGTCAGGATGATGGCGGCGAGGACCTTTTTCATGTTACGACTGGGGACCTGGTCCGGGCCCTTCGTTGGAAGGTATCGACCAAAGCCCCGGTTCACCTAAGCACGGGCCACGCCCATTCCCGGATTTGAGAAGGGCCCGCCCGCCGGGAGCACGTCTTGCCCAGAGGACCCCTTCTGATAGGCTGGCGGTTCGATGAGTTTCGTTCCCGAGTTCAACGCCCTTCCGTTTAACGCCTTGGTCAACCGAGCGCGGTCCGCCGACACGGCTGACGTTCGCCGTCTGATTGGGCAATCGGAGCTTTCCCTGTCCGACTTTGCTGCGCTGCTTTCGCCGGGAGGGGCCGAACTGCTGGAACCGCTTAGCCGTCGTTCGCAGGCGATCACCCGGCAACGGTTTGGCAAAACCATCCGCCTCTTCGCACCGCTCTACCTGTCGAACGAGTGCATCAACAACTGCAAGTATTGCGGCTTCTCCCGCGACAACCCGATCCTCCGAGTCACGCTCAGCATCGATGATGTCAGGCGTGAAGCACGGGCCCTGGCGGACCAGGGATTCCGAAACATTCTGCTGGTCGCGGGAGAACACCCGAAGTTCGTCTCGAACGGCTACATGGCGGAATGCGTCCGGGCCCTCCACGAATTCATCCCGAGCATCTCTCTCGAAGTCGGTCCGATGGAAACGGCCGACTACGTTCCCACGGTCCAGGCGGGAGCCGACGGACTCGTCGTGTATCAGGAAACCTACGACCGGCCGCTCTACGCCGAGATGCATACACTGGGGCCGAAGCGCGACTTCGACTGGAGGCTCGACTGTGCGGAACGGGCCTACGACGCGGGCTTCCGGCGCCTTGGCATCGGGGCGCTCTACGGCCTCGCCGACTGGCGCTACGAAGCCATCAGCGTCGCTGCCCATGCAGCCTATCTTCTGAAGACCTGCTGGAAATCGCAGGTGACCATCTCGCTTCCGAGGCTTCGTCCCTGTGCGGGCGAATTCCAACCGCTGACCCACATGACGGACCGCGAGTTGGTGCAGGCCATGTGCGCCTTCCGGCTTTTCCTTCCGGATGCCGGCCTTGTGCTCTCAACCCGTGAGCCGGCCCAGCTGCGCGACGGCCTGATCCCGCTTGGAGTGACGATGATGAGCGCCGGCAGCCACACGGAGCCCGGTGGCTACACCGGTGCCGGCAAGGACAACCTCCATCAGACCGTCCGCGGAAAGATCGTCGAACTCGCCGCCGGTTCCAGCGAATGGGCCGCCGCGCGCGCACCCGGCCGCGCCACCAACGCCACCGGCCAGTTCGAAATCGCCGACGACCGTTCGCCTGCGGACATCGCCGCGTTGATCCGCCGCCTCGGCTACGAGCCGGTCTGGAAGGACTGGGATGCGGCCCTGACGGCCTGACAATCATGGCCGCCAGGTGATTCGCGGCTCAACCGGGATCTGGCCAGGCCGATCAAGGAGGGACCAGACACCATGCGGGGCTTTCCTAGACGCAGCATCCGGTTCGGTCTCCTGGCCGCGGTTCTCCTCATCGCCGCCACCGGATGGCTGCACGCGCAGGCAAGGCGTTCACACCCTAACGACCGCTGCATCGTCTGCTCCAAGAGCCAGACGATCGCCGATCCTGTATGGCTGTTTCAGGAGACAAACCTCGTCTGCAATCCTTGCCACCTCATCAAGGAACGCTGCCTGGTATGCGGGGTTCCGGTGAAGAACGACTTCTTCAAGACTCCCGACGGACGGATCTACTGCCACTTGGACAAGGTCGGACGCGTCTTTGACGAATACGAAGCCGGACGGCTCTACATCGATGCCACCGACGAACTCCGACGGGTCGCCCGGGGCGAAATGGAGCTGAAGTATCCGGAGACGCCCGTGAGGCTGTTCGACAGCGACTACTGGAACGACGACGCGAAGAAGAAGGAGACCAACAGTCTTCACAAGATCGGGTTCTCCCATTCGCGGAGCCTCGGCGACCGCCTGACCCACGGCATTGTCCTGTTGAGCGGTCAACGGCGCCAGGCCCTCGCCGCCGTCTGCGCCCACGAGTATGCGCACCTTTGGATCAACGAGAACCGCGCTTGGACCAACGCCATCGACCCGGACGTCCTTGAAGCCGTCTGCGAATTGACCGCCTGGAAGCTGATGGAGTTCCGCAATGCCTCCGACGAGATGGAGGCCATCCGCTCCAACACCTACACGCGCGGACGCATCGATGATCTTCTCCGGTTGGAGAAGGAGATCGGCTTTCTGGAAATCCTGAAGTGGGTTCGTGTCTCGAAGGAAACGCTGCCGCCACAGTTGCTGACCGGGACAAACCCCGCCGTGCTGCCCGTCTTGACTCCGCCCGTCCCAACCCCGCTCTGGGTCGCGGCTCCGCCCGTGCCCACGACTTTGGAACTGCAGGGGATCATCCGCCCAACGAACGCCGGTTCCGCCGTGATCAACGGCGTCGTGCTTGGGGTGGGGGAGGAGAAGACGGTGCCTATCGGCCCGGGCCGAATCTCCGTCCGCTGCGTCGAGGTCACCTCGGAATCCGTTTTCGTCACCACCAACGGTTCGGGGCGGATCGAGCTTCTGCTCAAGAAACATCGCTAGCTCCGAAGTAGCCCCTTGCCCGCCGGCAGCCGTCGCGGCGACCGTCCACCCGTCATGAGCCACGCCACCGTCATCGCCAACGGCCAGTCCGTCGTGGCGGAACTTCCCGCCACGCTGGAGAAGTTCCTCGTCGCCCAGGGCCTGCTGCCGCGCAGCGTGGTGGTGGAGCATAACGGCGAGGCCGTGACTCCGTCCGAATTTGCCACCCGGGAAGTCCACGCCGGCGATCGTTTGGAAATCGTCCGCATCGTCGCGGGCGGCTGACCTCTTGTCGGCGGATGGTTCTGGCCTAGTCTGGCCGGACCATGCGTTTGCTGAATGCCCGTTTCCTCCTGCTGGCCTGGCTGTGCGCCGGGTTGTTCGTGACCCTGCCCGCCTTCGGCCAGGCTCCGTCCATCACCGCGGCCCCGACCAATTCCAGGCCTCTGCTGGCCTTCCCCGAGATCAGCGTGACGAACCACGCCTACCTCACCTTCGGCCTCAACGACGTCGAGGCGCTGCAAGGGAAGCTCCTCGGCAACCCGATCTGGCAGTATGTCGCCTTCGCCATCTACATCGCGCTCGCCTTCCTCGTCTCGCGCCTGTTCGACACCCTGCTCGGGGTCTGGCTGAAACGGCTGACCGCGAAGACGGAGACCCAGCTGGACGACCTCGTCATCGAAATGTTGCGCGGCCCGGCCAAGGCCGTCGCGTTCGTCTTCCTCATGCACATCGGACTGAGCCTGTTTCGCTGGCCGGAATCGGTGGAGCGAATCCTCGGAAAGCTCTTCATCCTCATCGTCGCCTTCTCGCTCACCTACGTGCTCCTGAAGCTCGTCGACGTCCTCGTCACCCACTGGATCCGGCGCTTCGTCTCGTCCGACGACAAGTCGCTCCAGGACGCGCTCGTGCCCATCGTGCGTGGCGCGCTCAAGGGATTCCTCATCGTCCTCGCCACGCTCATGACGCTGCAGAACATGGGCGTCGACATCACGGGCGCGCTCGCTTCTCTGTCCGTCGTCGGCCTGGCGCTCGGTCTTGCCGCGCAGGATACCGTCGCGAACCTTTTCGGCACCTTCACCATCTTCATCGACAAGCCGTTCAAGATCGGCGACCGCATCCAACTCAGCGGCGTGGACGGCGCAGTCGAGCAGATCAACCTTCGGTCCACCCGCGTCCGGAACCTGGACGGACACCTCGTCACCATCCCGAACAAGACGATGGGCAATGCCACCATCACGAACGTCACCCGCCGTCCCAACATTAAGACCGTGATGAATATAGGCGTCACCTACGACACCTCATCCGGCAAGGTTCAGGAGGCCACCCGGATCATCGAGGAGGTCTACCGCACGGGCAAGACGCAGGATGTCTGGATCGGATTCGACAAGTTTGCCGACTCGTCGTTGAACATCGTCGTGATCCATTGGTTCAACACCGCCGACTACAAGGAATACCTCGCCGCGATGCAGGCCTTCAACCTCCAGATCAAGGACCGCTTCGAGCAGGCGGGCATCGAGTTCGCGTTCCCCACCCGAACCTTGATGGTGAAGCAGGATTCGGGATGGAAGATCGAGCAGGCCGTGGAGAACAAGGCCTGAGGAGCTTCGGGACAGGCCTTTTCTGTCGCCCGTCCGACAGCCCTCCGGCACGCTTGCGCCGATGTCCACCGACCGCCTCAGCCGCAGCGTGAAAGCCACCCTTCTGGGGCTGGTCACGAACACGCTTTTGGCGGGCGGCAAGTTCGCCGCCGGCATCGTCGGCAACTCCCACGCCTTGATCGCGGACGCCGTCGAGTCGATGGCGGACGTGATCAGCTCCATCATCGTCTGGCGCGGGCTCGTCGTCGCGGCGGCGCCACCAGACGAGGACCATCCCTACGGCCACGGAAAGGCTGAGCCCATCGCGGCGGCCATCGTCTCCATCATGCTTCTCGGCGCGGCTACATGGATCGCGGTGAAAGCCGCGCAGGAGATTCTCACGCCGCATTCCAGCCCGGCGCCGTTCACTCTCATCGTTCTCATCGGCGTCATCGTGATCAAGGAAGGGCTGTTTCGTTTCGTGCTGAAGGAGGGCGAGGCCGTCGGCAGTTCCGCGGTGCAGAGCGACGCGTGGCATCACCGTAGCGACGCGATCACCTCGTTGGCGGCCGGACTGGGCATCGGCGTTTCGCTCCTGCTCGGGAAAGGCTACGAAGCCGCCGACGACTACGCGGCGCTCTTCGCCTCGTTCATCATCGCGTGGAACGGCCTGGGCCTGCTGCGCCGCGCATTGGGCGAGCTGATGGATGTCGTGCCCGACACCGATCTGCGCCACCAGATCGTCGAGGCCGCGGCGACGGTCGATCGTGTGGAAGCCGTGCAGAAGTGCATCGTGCGGCAGAGCGGCTACCTGCTGTTCGTCGACATGCACGTGCATGTCGATCCCAAGATGCCGGTGGTGGAAGCCCACGAGATCGCGCACCGGGTCAAGGACACCGTGCGGGCCCGCGTGCCGCGCGTCCACGACGTGCTCATCCACATCGAACCGGCCCGACGCTGACGCTGGACAAGGGTAACCGAGGCTCAGCCAAGCTCCTTGGCCAACCTGCTCAGAGATTCACGGTCATCTCCGCGAGCTGTTTCGTCGCGATACCGACCGGACGGTCCAACGGAATACCCGCGCACTTGAGCAGCGTGGACAGCAGGTCGCCCTGGTTGCCTTTGGTGTTGGCGATGAAGCGCCCCGTGTTGACGGTCCCGCCGCCCTTGCCCGCGATGATGAACGGGAGGTTTTCCCGGGCGTGCTTGTTTCCGTCCTCAAGACCGGAGCCCCACATCATGATGCAGTTGTCGAGCAACGTGCCTTCGCCTTCGCGGAGGCTGGCCATCTTCCGCACCATGTAGGCGAACTGGTCGATGTTGAACTTGGTGATGGCGGCGACCTTCGCGACCTGCTCGGCCTTGTTGTTGTGGTGGGTCTGGGAGTGATGGGCGTCGCTGAACCCGAGCTCCGGATAGGAAACGCCGTTCGGCGTGGAACCGATGTAGGTGCTGACACGGGTCGTGTCGGTCTGGAAGGCGAGCACGTTGAGGTCGCACATCACCTGCATGTATTCGCTGCGCTTGTCGCCGATGGGGATCTTGATCTCGATGGGAGGGGAATCGGACGCGTGGCGCTTGCTGGAGCGGACGCCGGCCTTCTCGAGCGCGGCTTCCTTTTGGCGATACTCGATGGCGGCGATGCGCCGTTCCACCGAGCGCACGCTGTCCAGGTATTCGTCGAGTTTGTGTTGGTCCGTTTGAGGCAGCTTCCGACGGAGGTCCTTCGCCCCGCCGATGACCAGATCCAACATCTGACGATCCAGCGGATCGGTCTGCGCCTGTTGGCCGGGCTTGTCGAACTTCCCGAAAAGCCGGTTGAGCACGCTGCGCGGATTGGTCTCGGCGGGGACGGCCTGCGTCGCCGAACGAAAACTGCAGTGGGAGTAATACCCCTCGTTCAGCCCTTCCTGGTTTTCCTTGTGGGTCTGGGGCATCGTGGCCAGCTCCAGCGACGGCAACGACGTGTATCCACCCACGTAGTTCGCCGCGATCTGGTCGGCGGAGATGGCGATGTGGATCTGGCTTCTCTTGTTCGCATCGGGCAGCGCCGCGGTGAGCCACGTCGACAGTTCGAGCGCATGGGGCGCGCCATTGAACGGCGAGATGGGGACACCCGAAATGCCCTTCATCAGCAGGCACTGTTCGATCACGGGCCGCAGCGATTCCAGAGCCGGTGGCGGCGACGACAGGAAGCTCTCCGGAGTCGCGGGCCAGAACTGGTCCATGATCACCCCGTGGGGCATATACATGAACCCGAGACGCACCGGCGGCTTGAACGGTTGGCCCTTGGTCGTTTTGCCCCAGCTCATGGTTTCCAGAAGCGGCAGGGCCAGCGAGGCGCCAAGGCCCATCAAGCAGGTGCGACGGTCGATGAGGAGGTTACTTTTCATGGGACGAAGCGGTTGCCAGTTCTTTGACGCGATGGTTCACGAACGGATAGCTGGTGAGGATTTCTGAGATGAGAGCCTGCACCCGATAGCCGTCCTTGGCGATGGTTTCCATCAGGTGGTCCACCACGATCTCGTCGTATCCTTCGAGCTGACGGCACAGGGAATAAGCGAGGAGCTTCTCGGCCAAGCTGCGGGCCAGGTCGTTCTGGCGGGCGGCGATGATGGCTTTCAGCTCCTTCGGCGAAGAGAAACGTTTCCCACCCGGCAGCTCGCCGGCCGCGTCGATCGCGCCGCCCGAATCATCGCGGTCCCGCCAGCGGCCGATGGCGTCGAAGTTCTCCAGGCCAAATCCGATGGGATCGAGAATCTTGTGGCAGTTGGCGCACACGGTGTTCACGCGGTGCAGTTCCGTGCGCTGGCGCAGCGTCAGGTTCTCGACCGTCTTCTTGTCCTGCTTCTCCAGCGGAGGAACGTTCGGCGGAGCGGGCGGCACGTGTTCCCCCAGCACCTGCTCGAGGACCCACACGCCGCGTTTGACGGCGCTGGTGCGGTTGGGAAACGACGTCGTCGCCAAGATGCCGGGCATTCCCAGGATGCCGCCGCGGTTCGCATCGGCCAGCGTCACCTTGCGCATCTCCGGACCGGTGATGGTCTTTTCGAGTCCGTAGATGGTGGCGAGCGGCCCGTTGAGGAAGGTGTAGTCCGCATCGATGAAACCCACGACGCTCCGGTTTTCACGCACGATGCTGTCGAAGAACAGGCGGGCCTCCTCATACATCGCCGTTCGCAGCTCACTGGTCATCTGGGGGAACTTGGCGGTGTCGAACGTCTTGCTCTCCAGGCCGCCGACTCCCAGCCACTGCGCCCCAAAACCGTCGAATAACGCCCGCGAACGTTTATCGCCGAGCAGGCGGGCGACCTGTGCCTTGAGGATCGGCGGCTCGTGGAGTTTCCCCGCGTCGGCCAAGGCGGATAGCTCGGCATCCGGCATCGTGGCCCACAGCAGATACGACAGACGGGACGCCAGTTGGTAATCGTCCAACGGAATGATGGCCTGGTCGGGTTCGGCCTCCCTGGATGGCGTGATGAAAAGGAACTGCGGCGAGACGAGGACCGCCTTGAGCATCAGGCGCAACGCCGCCTGATAGGACTGCTTGTTCTTCCGGGCCAGCTCGAACACGCCCACCAAGACATCCAGCTCCGCTTCCGACGCGGGTCGTCGATACGCGCTGCGGGCCAGCGATCCGGCGATCTTTCTCGCAGCCGCCCGGAGATCGGCCCCCAGCCTGGGGGTTTCACCGAACAACCGTTTCTGCGTCGCCGTGGGACGCCCGTTCTTCGGCGCAAGGATCTGGCCGAGCACCTTGTTGGCGATGCCGAGATACTGTTCCGTCTGCAGCGGCGACAGCGTGTTGAGATAACCCTCGCCGAACACTTCGTCCGGGAGTTCCTGGGCCACGGCCGGATCGACACCGAAGAGGTCATGCAAGGTGTTGCCATACTCCACCTTGGTCAGGCGGCGGATCACAAAGGGACCCGGATCCTTTGGGCTGAGATACTTCAGCTTGGCGATCGCTTCCTGGAACCGCTGACGCTCCGCATCCGTCGGCTGTTTATTGGCGTCTTCCGGCGGCATGTCGTGGGCCTTTACGTTGGCAAGCGCATGCTTCCATCGCCGGCTGGAGTCGGAGTAGCCCGGGTTCTTGAGGGCGGGCTGGAAGTTGATCCCGCCCTTCTGCCTGTCCTGCCCGTGACAACGCGTGCAGTAGGTGTTGATGAACGGAGTGACGTCCTCCTCGAAGGCCTTCCTGGTCTCGGCTTGAAGCGCGGATAAATCCTTGCCTGCGACCAGTTCGGTCCCGGACAGCGCGACCACCGAAAGCGTGAGGCCAGCGGCGAACATGGCCCCGACGCGACCGTAGAAATTTCCGGAAGTTCTCATCTGGAGAAGGGGAAACTATCGCGAGCCAGATGCCTTTGCTCAATCTGAATTGAGCCCACTATCGGGGATGTCAGCCCTTCGGCTTCCAGTCGTTCAGCGCCTTTTCATCCGCGCCCTCGGATCGGAGAACCCCGAGAACCTCCAAGGCCTCGCCGACGAAGTAGAGCGAGCCCGTCAGCAGGACGAACGGCGCGTCCTCCACCAAAGCCAGCGCCTCGCCGACCGACTGGGCTTCCTCGACCAGAGCGGCTGGATTCGCCTGACGACAGAGCTTCGCCAACTCGTTGGCGGGAAAGGCGCGTTCGCTGGCGATCTTCGTCGCGACAATGCGCCGGCCGAGCGGGGCCAGTAGATCGAGAATAGCCCTCACGTCCTTGTCCTTCATCGCCCCAAAGACCAGCGCGGGTCTCCGGCCGGAGAACCCCTCGCGGAGTGCCTGTTGGAGCGCGATCGCTCCGTGCGGATTGTGCGCGCCGTCGAGCAAAAGAAGCTGCTGACCACGCCGGATCTGCTGAAGGCGGCCCGGCCAGAACGTGTTCTCCAGTCCGAACCGGATGGCTGCGTCATTGACCGGAATGGTCGCGGCAATCGCGCGCACCGCAGCCTCGGCGACGGCGGCGTTGTTCCGCTGATGCGCGCCGATCAGAGAACGGCTGGCCGATCCGGCGAGGCTGAGCGCCGCGTTGGGGACCCCGGTCAACGGAGCATTCCTCTCCGCGGCCACGGCTTCGATCACGCGCAGCGGCTCCGAGTCCAAGACGCCGGTCACGACAGGAACTCCCGGCTTGATGATGCCCGCCTTTTCCGCCGCGATCTTGGCCAACGTGTCGCCCAGCCATTTCTCGTGGTCGAGCCCGATGCTCGTAATGGCCGAGACCAGCGGGCTGACGATGTTGGTCGCGTCCAACCGCCCGCCGAGACCGGTTTCCCAGATGACGATGTCGACCTGCTGCTCGGCGAACCACATCAACGCCATCACCGTCACCACCTCGAAGAAGGTCGGGTGTTCGTCCGGCGGAAACGTCGCGAGGATCGGCCGTAGCCGTTCCACCAACCGGACAACATCGGCCTGCGGAATGTTGGTCCGATTCACCTGCAACCGTTCGGTGAACGACACCAGATGCGGCGAGGTGTAGAGCCCCGTCTTCAACCCGGCCGAACGGAAGATGGCCTCCAGCATGGCGCAGACGGAGCCTTTCCCGTTGGTTCCCGCCACATGGATGAACCGCAGCCTGTCCTGCGGCCGTCCGGCCAACGCCGCCAGCCGTTCCGGGACATCGAGGCCGAAACGCGCGCCGAAGAGCTGGAGATCGTAGAGATGCTGGACCGCTTCCGCGTAGGTCATCGGACGGATGGTTAGCCGCGCAACCAGACAGAGGAAAGGCTCGGTGTCGGTCGGCCACGAGTTCCCGGTTGAAACGCCGCCGTCCCGGGCCGACGTTCGTGGCGCCAAATCAAAGACCCGCCATGAGCGAACCGAAGCCAACCGCCCCCGATGTCGCCGCGATGCGACGGCAATACAACCTCGGCGCCCTGCACGAGGAACAGATGCCGGCCGATCCCGTCGAGCAGTTCACCGCGTGGTTCCGCGACGCCGTCTCGGCCCAGATCCTGGAGCCGAACGCCATGAGCCTCGCCACCGCCGACGCCTCGGGCCGTCCGCTCGTCCGCACCGTCCTGTTGAAGAACTACGATTCCGCCGGCTTCGTCTTTTACACCAACCTGGAGAGCCGGAAGGCCCGTCACTTGCAGGAGAATCCCCAGGCCGCGCTGCTCTTCCCGTGGCTGCTGCTCGAGCGGCAGGTGATCGTCACCGGCCATGTGGAGCGACTCTCGATGGCCGAGACGGTGAAGTATTTCGTCACCCGCCCGCGCGACAGCCAGATCGGCGCGTGGGCCTCGAAGCAGAGTTCGCCGATCTCGTCGCGCAAGGTGCTGGAGCTGGAATGGGAGGCGTTGAAGCGGAAGTTCACCGCCGGCGAAGTGCCGCTGCCGGATTTCTGGGGCGGCTTCCGCGTCGTGGCCGACAGCATCGAATTCTGGCAAGGCGGCCCGAACCGATTGCACGACCGCATCCTCTACACGCGCACCGGCGAGAAGGCGTGGACGATGGCGCGGCTGGCGCCCTGACGGAGCGGGTTCATCCGCGAAGGGCGCGAAGGAACGCGAAGAAGATAACCGATAACCGCAGAAGACGCGGACCAAGCAGAAGGGAAACGAAGGCTTATGGCTGGTAGGGCGAAGGCTCCCGCCGGGCCGCCTTTGCGGTCACGGACATCCGGGAGGTTTGCCGTGGGAAGTTTGAGGCGAATGGTGGCCGACTGGTATTGCCGCCGTGGCTGGATGGTTTTCCGGAAACGCTGCGGCGGCTCGGCGGGAGCCTTCGCCCTACCTTTCGCGCGCGCGGTTTAGTCGCGGCGGAGGGCTTCGATGGGGCTGAGTTCGGCGGCGCGGCTGGCGGGGTAGAGGCCGAAGACGACGCCGACGAGCGCGGAGATTCCGAAGGCGAGCAGCGGGGACCACCAGGTGATGATGGCCTTCATTTCCCAGATCGCGGTCACAACAAAGGGCAGGATGATCCCGAGCACGACGCCGATAAGCCCGCCGCCAACGGAGAGAACGACGGTCTCGACGAGGAACTGGGTGACGATGTCGCGCTTGCGGGCGCCGAGCGCGCGCCGGATGCCGATCTCGCGGGTGCGTTCGGTCACGGTCGCCAGCATGATGTTCATGATGCCGATGCCGCCAACGATGAGGGAGATGGCGGCGATGGATCCGAGGACGATGTTGGACCGGCGTTTCGCTTCCTCGGCCTGCTTGAGCAGCAGCAGGGGCACGATCATCTCGTAGTCCTTCTTCTCATGGAATTTCACGAGGATGGCGTTGATCTGGTCGGCGGCGCTCTCGACGAGATCCGGGGCGTCCATCTGCACGGTGAGTTGGTGGAGTTGGACGCGCTCGGCCTGGAAGCTGCCGGCGCTGCGGCGGATGAGCGTCTCACCGAAGCGTGAGCGGGCGGTGGAAAGCGGGATGTAGAGGTTGCTGTCGAGAGGCTGGCCTTCGTTGCCACCGCCGGACTGGGTGCGTTTCTGCTCGATGCCGCGTTCGCGGACGATGCCGATGACCTGGTAGTAGTCGGCGCCGACCTTCACCTGCTGGGTCAACGGATCGGTCGACGGGAAGAGCCGTTCCGCGAGGCTGGCGGTGATGACCCCGACGTTGTTCATGTAGGTCTCGTCGATCGTGCCAAGGAAGCGGCCGCGCACGACCTGGAGGCGGTTGATCTCCTGGTAAATGGGATGGGTGCCGATGATCTGGCAGGGGAAGGCCACCTGTCCGGCCCGGACTTCATCGCGGATGATGCGCGCCGCCAGGACGCGGCGGATGCCGGGCAAGGTCTCCTGGATGCGGCCGGCGTCCTTGTAGGTGATGCCGTATTCGGAGGCTGAGCTGCGGCTGCTGGAGCCGGATGAACCGGATGAACCCCCGCCTTCGGCGGGTTTGACGCTGCGGATGATGATGTTGGCGCTGCCCTGCTGTTTGATGGCCTGCTGGGCCTCGTAGGAGGCGCCTTCACCGATCGCGAGCATGGCGATGACGCTGCAGACGCCGAAAATGATGCCCAGCATCGTGAGGATGGACCGCAGCTTGTGGAGCAGGAGGCTCTTGATGCCCAGCTGGACAATCCGGCGAAATGGAACGGAGGCTCTCATCGTCGGTTGACGACCTCGCGGTCGATGGCGCCGTCCTTCATGTGGATGATGCGTTGGGCGCGCTTGGCCACCTCGTCGCCGTGGGTGACCATGACGATGGTTTTGCCGGCGGCATGCAGGCGGTCCATGAGGTCGAGGACTTCGGCGCCGGTCTTGGAATCGAGGTTACCCGTGGGCTCGTCGCCAAGGATCATGAGCGGGTCGTTCACGAGCGAACGGGCGATGGCGACCCGCTGCTGCTGGCCGCCGGAGAGCTGCTTGGGCCGATGGTCCAACCGCTGGCCGAGGCCGACGAGTTTCGCGAGCTCCTCGCAATGCTCCGCACAGTCGACGAGGTCCTTGCCCTGGTAGAAAAGCGGCACATGGATGTTCTCGAGGACGGTGAGCTGGTCGATGAGGTTGTAGGACTGGAAAATGAAACCGATGCGTTCACCCCGGACGCTGGAAAGTTCATCATCGTCGAGGTGCGTGACGTCCTTGCCGCCGATGTGGTAGGTGCCGGCGGTGGGCCGGTCGAGGCAGCCGAGGATGTTCAGCATCGTGGATTTGCCGGAACCGGACGGCCCCATGATGGCGACGTAGGATCCTTCCTCGATGTCGAGGTCGACTCCGGCGAGGGCGTGGACTTCCGAGTCGCCCATCTTGAAGACCTTCGTCAGGCCGCGGATGCGGATGATGGCACCGCGGCTCATGGCTGGGGCAAACGCGGACCGCGATCCCGGGAACCGCCGCCGCCGCTGGTCTGACCCGGCTCGCGCGACGCGCGATCACGTTTCTTCGAGGCGCCGTCCGAACCCTGTTCCGGGGCGGTCGAATAGTTCGGACGCCGGTTGGTGCGTGAGTGTTCGTGGGCGGTGGGATAGACCCGGGCAGGCTCGCCGTTGGTGAGGTCGGCTTCGCGCTTGAACGCGGGTCGGCCGTTCGTTTCGCCGTCGTCGGAGAAGAGCGATCCGCTCATGTCGACGTTATCACTGGCGGACAAGGGCGACAGGAGAACCTGGTCGCCTTCGACCAGACCGGCCTTCACTTCGATGAGGCGGTCGTTGAAGAGCCCCACCTCGACGGGGACCGGCTCGGTGGTGGAACCGCGCTTCACCAGACAGACCTGTTTTCCACGCACGGTCGTGACGGCCTGGATCGGGATCGTGAGTGCGGACTGGAGATTGGTGATGATGATCTCCGCCCGGCCGCTGACGCCGGGTTTGATGTCGGGCAGCTGGTCCTCGATCAGCACTTCGGTGGAGTAGACCTTGAGATTGGGGTTCGACCAACGGCTGCTGGAATCGGGCAGGACGGCGACCTTACGAACGCTGCCGCGGAACTGGCGGTCGGGGATCGAGTCGATCGTGATCCAGGCATCGAGTCCCGGCTTGATCTTCTGGACGTGCGATTCGTGGACGCGCACTTCGACCATCATCTGCGAGACGTCGGGCAGCTTGATGAGTTCCTGGCGCTGGCGGACGGTCGCGCCCTCCTCGATCAGGATGCTGGTGCCCGGGTTCAAGCTGGACGCATAGATGACCAGCCCTTCGTCCGGCGCGAAGATCTTCGTGAGTTCCAACTGCTGTTGCAGCTGCTCAAGGCGGTCCTTCTGGAGGTTCAGCGTCTTCTGGCGGGATTCGAGGTCGGCGTCGGCCTGGGCCATCTGAGAAGCCACGCGGGCCTTGAGGCGCTCCAGTTCCTTGGACGCCTGTTCGACGTTCGACTGGAGCAGGCGCAGGCGTTTCGGGTAATCATACTTGTCCAGCAGGCGGAGATCTTCGGAGGTCTGTCCGACCTCGATCTCCTTCCGTTGGACCGCAAGCTGGTCCGCCTCGAGTTCGGACTTGGTGGCGTAGCCCTTCTTGGCGAGCTCCTCCGTCCAGTTGAGGCGGTCCTTGGCGCGGGCCAGTTCCTCACCGGCGATCTTGATCTTGGCCGAGACGACGTTGGTCTGCTGCGGGTAGTCGCCTTCCTTGTATTTCTCGAGGTCGGACTTGGCGAACTCGACCTTCAGTTCCGCTTCCTTGATGTTACTTTCGGAAAGGCTGCGCTGGATGGCGACGGCTTCCTTGGCCTGGACGAAGACGAACTGGCTGTTCTGCAGCGTGACTTCCTGAACGGTGCCCTTTTCGCGGAGATCCGACGAATCCAGTTCCACGAGCAGGTCGCCCTGTTTCACCGTGGAACCCTCGGGAACGATGCTGATGATCCGCGCGGTCCCTTCCATCTCGTTGCGGACGCTCTGTTCGCGGACCGACTTGATCGTGCCGCCCTCGACGATGGAGATGAGAAAGTCGGATCGCTTGACGGTGTAGTAGGCCGTGGCGGGAAGCTGGTGGCCGCCGAAGCTGCGGACGATGACCACGAGAAGCAGGAGCACGCCGGCGCCGATGGCGGTGGCCTTGCGCGGGTGCAGCTTCGACCACGCACGGGCCCGGTTAAACAGTTCGACCGCGCGTCGGCGAAGCTCGGCGGACTTGGGCAGTGATGGGTTCATCGTCTTTCTTCAATTGCCGAACAGCTTGTCCGGCGGGATCACGGAATCGGGATCCAGTTTGGCCCGGCCCGGAACATCCACGGCCGGTCCGGGAGTCTTCTGGTCGGCCAGCCAGAACTTCTGCGGAGCCGTATCGAGCACGCCCAGATCCACCAGAAGGTTGAGCCGCGCCAGATGGAAGTCCACCAGCGCCTGCGTCAGGGCGTTCCGAGCCTGGACCTGCGCCGAGGCCGCTTCCAACTGATCGCGGATCTGGGCCCGTCCCGCAAGCAGCAGAAGCCCGACGGATTCGACGCGCTTGTCGGCCAGTTCGACGGCGAGCTTCTGGATGTCGAAGTTCTGCCGGGCCTGCTGCACGGCGCGGAGGTCCTGGCGGAGCTCGTTCTTGGTGTCGTCGAAGGTCTGCGACAGGGAACGCACCTGGCGTTCGAAGGAGACGAGGGCCGAGCGGAAGCTGTTGCGCTCGCGCAGGCGCCAGAAGGGAAGATTGAGCTCAAGGCCCGCGCTGGCCTTGTATTTGTTGATGTCGAAACGGTTGTAGTCCTCGTCGGAGGCGAGCGAAGCGCTGGCCAGGAAGTTGAGGTCGGCCTTGAGGGCATTGGCCGCGACCTTGATGCGGCGCTTGGAATCCTCGAAGCGGTCGATCTCGTTGAGGAGGTCAAGGCGCTTGGCGATGGTGAACGAGAACGCCTCCGCGTCGGACAACCGGATCTCCTCGAGGGCAAGCTTCTTCAAGTCCTCGAGGTCGGCATCCTCCAGCATCAATTCTTCGCCGAGCGGCAACGCGAGGAGCAGCTTCAACCGGTCGACGGCGGCAACGTAGCTGTCGGCCGTCGAGATGTAGCGGACCTTGGCGCGGAGCTCGTCCTGCCGGGCCTGGTCCACCTGAAAGGCGGGCAGACGGTCTCTGGAAAGCGCTTCCGCCCGTTCTCGTGCGAGGACGAGGTTGTTGTAGTTGTTGTATTCGTTGCGGACCGCGTCCTTCTGCTGGAGCAGACGGAAATAGGCCGACACGACATCGACCGCGAACTGCATCTGATACTGGGAGAAGCTCCGGACCTCGTAGACGACGTTGCGCTCCGACTGGGTCAGGCTTTCGGCCGCGATGCCGGATCCGGCGCCCCGCAGAAGGGGCTGGAACAGGTCGATGGTGACCCGCGACGCGGCCGAAGGCCGGGGGTCCCCGGTGAAATAGCGGAGGAAGTCGTTGGCCACGGCGATGCCGACCCGGCCGCCGGACTTGAGCACGTCCGACGCGCTGACGTGGTTGGCGACGGTGCCGTAGCGTTCGGCGGTGGTCTCGCGTGTGCCGGTCGCGGCGCTGGAGCCGAAGAGGTGCGGCTTGAAGTCGTCGCGGTCGCGAGTGAGCTGGAGAGCGGTGAGGTAGACCGTCTCCTTGCGAAGCTGATAGCTCCGGTTGCTCTTCAACGCCATGTCGAGCGCGTCGGCGAGAGTGATTTTCCGGCGAACACCACCGGAGCGTTGGGCGAGGATCTCGTCCGACTTGATGTCGTCCGGCTTCCGCCCGGAGTAGGGCGTGTCGATGGTGAAGGCGTTGGTGGATCCGGTGGCGGCCTTCTGTTTCTCCTGGATGATCCGGTAGGCTTCCTTGTCGGCCGCCTTGCGCTGCTGGGAGCTGGTGCAGCCGGCGAGGGCCAGCATTCCGGCAACGACGAAAAACCACCGGGATGCCCGCAGGCGGTTCCGGCGGTGCGAAGGGATCCGATGACGTGGATTTCGTCTCAAAACGGCTTCTCGATTCCGAGGGACTTACGAACGGGAAGAGACGCTTCACCGCCGATCTCTATTCAAACGGAGACATCCGCAACTTCAAGCCGGACGGGGGTTCCAGCCACCGAAAGTTCGACCGTCAAACCCTCTCGCGCCGCTTCGACGATGAGCGGGCTTCCGGCCACCCGCACCATCTCCCGGCAGCGATCAACCATGCTCCGGACCCAGGCATCGTCATGCACCGGGTCATGGTGGAAGATGAACAGGCGTTTCACCCCGGCCTGCATGGCGAGCTCGACGACATCCTCGTAGCAGCTGTGCCCCCAGCCGACATGGGAACGGTATTCTTCGACATCGTATTGGCCGTCGAAGATGAGGATCTCGGACCCGGCGATGAACTCACGGAGGCGTTCATCCTTCTCGGCGGCGTAGGCGATGTCCGGCTGGCCGGCTCCCACGTTTTCGCGGAAGCGGCGGAACAGCTCCACGTCCGGCAGGTAGCTGATCGATCCCGCGCTGGTGAAGAGCCGGTAACCGGTGCAGATGCCGGGGTGATTCAGGAACTCCGCCCGAACCCGAACGGGACCGATGTGGAAGTCGAGATCGGCGAGTTCGCGGATGGCGATGTTGCCCGGCATCTCCCTCATGCTGATCGGGAAGTATGGGCTCTCCATCTGGGAAAGCAGCGTCCGCTCAAGCCCCCGACGGGCGCCCTCGAATCCGACGATGCGGACGGTGTTGCTGGGGAAGTAGGCGGGCAGGAAAAACGGGAAACCCTGGATGTGGTCCCAATGCGTGTGGGTGATCAGGATGGTGAAATCGAGGGACTGGCCGGGGAACTCCTTTTCCAGCGCGTTGCCCAACGGCCGGATCCCGGTGCCAGCGTCCAAGATGATGAGTTGCCCATCGGCCCGGACCTCGACACACGACGTGTTGCCGCCGAACTCCACGGTCGAAGGTCCGGGAACGGGAACCGATCCCCGCACGCCCCAGAACTTGAGAGACACTCCCGGGGGAATCGATCCGACCTTGTCGGTCCGCTGATCCCCGGTGCCGAGGCCGTTGGCCAAACTGTTCAGAAGGACGTGGAGCGATTCCATGTCCACCGGCTTCACCAAGTATCCGTCCGCTCCGGATTCCTCCGCCTCCAGCCGATCGGCCATGTAGCCGCTGCCCGTCGTGACGACCACCTTGGTCAAAGGCATTCGGAGCCGGTTTTCCCGAACCTGACGGCAATACTTGAAGCCGTTGCCCCTGGGCATCAATAAGTCGCACAACACGACCTCCGGACGCTCCTTTAACGTAATCTGGAAACCATTTTCGCCATCGGACGCCTCCAGGACCCGCCAACCACGAAGGCGCAGCCACTCCGCCACGGCTTGGCGGAATGCACTGTCGTCATCGATGACCAAAACGGTCTTCACTTCAGAATCCATCGGCGGAATCCCATTATGGCTGAACCCTACCGAACGATTGCTGATGATGAAACCCGCCCACGCGTTGAACAATCCGGATTTCTCATCCTCGGGAGGGAAACCGCTTGAGGGGTTCAAAAAAGACGCTATCAGTCCGACTCGTGTATCTAACCCACCAAAACCGCCTCCTCCGCGGCCTCGCTTTGGCGACCGCATTCACCGCGATCGGCTCGTCCGCAATCGCGCAATCCGCCCCCACCACGACCTCCGGTTCAAAGTGGGAATCCAGCGCCGCCCTCGGCTTCACGCTGTCCACCGGCAACTCCGAAACGCTCCTCGGCACCGCCGACTTCAACGGCACCAAGAAATGGGATGCCTATGAGTGGATCGTCGGCGCGAACCTCACCTACGGCGAGAACGACGGAAACAAGAACGCCGACTCCCAGCGCATCCTGACCCAGCTCAACTGGCTCGTCTCCGAGCGCGCCTTCGCCTTCGGCCGCATCGAAGCCGTGCGGGACACCATTGCAGACATCGACTACCGCATCCCGATCTCGGCCGGTATGGGTTACTACTTCATCAAGAACAAACAGACCTTCCTCAGCGCTGAAGTCGGTCCCGGTTTCGTCTTCGAGAAGAAGGGCGGCATCTCCGATTCCTACCTGACCCTCCGCGCCGCCGAACGCTTCGAACACAAGTTCAACGACAACGTGAAGCTCTGGCAGTCGCTCGAATACACCCCGCAGGTCGACAACTTCGACAACTTCCAGGTCGTCGGTGAAATCGGCCTCGAAGCCAAGCTGAGCAACGCCCTCTCGCTCCGCACCTACTTCCAGGACACCTACGTCAACAAGCCCGCGGCCGGCCGCAAGGACAACGACGCCAAGATCGTCACGGCCATCGCCTACAAGTTCTGATCCAACCTCGCGGAAGCACTCTTCCCGAAACGACAAACCCCGCCGGCGTTGCTGGCGGGGTTTTGCTTTGGCCAGATCGTGGATGCCTGATACCTGATACCTGATACCTGATACCTGATACCTGATACCTGATACCTGATACCTGATGCCTGATGCCTGATGCCTGATGCCTGATACCTGATTCGGGATTCACACATCTGGGATCTGGGATCCGCCTTCAGTGCATCTCCACCGCAACCGTGCCGATGCCGCCGCGGTAATAGTGGAACTCCACGTTGGGATGGTCCGCCAAGAGAGACATCGGCACCGCCGAGTCCACGAGCCGCTGGGAAATCATGAAGGCCGTCAGGCGTTGGCCGAACGGGTTGTCATGGTTGCCCGCGTGCCAGATCGAGACCTTGTCCGCCTTCCACGTCTCCACCGGTCCCACGGTGATCGCCTTGGTGGGAACCATCGAGATGTTGCCACCTCCGCTCGTGCGCGCGTTCTGCGCGATGGTCAGCGGATGCAGGTCCACCACCCGCGTCGCCAGCTTGCGATACTCGGCGGCGGACGGAGGCGCGTCCTTGTGTTTGCCACGGCGCGGCAGCGGATCGTTAAAGGCCCAGTGCTTCACGTCGCCCTGTCCGCCCTGCATCACGGCGCATCGGACCCCGGAGTCCCACGTGTTCCGAAACGCCGCCACATCCGCCTTGGGAAAATGCAGATTCGCATCGGACATCCGCAGCTTCCGGTCGATCCGGTCGAAGCACAGGTCGCGGTCGCACTTCTCGAAGCTCAACGGATGCGTCACCGGCACTTCGCGGCCCGTCGCCACGTCGAACCACTCGTCCATACCCCAGAAGTGTCCGCTCCGCACGTCCAGCCCGAGGGCATTGACGATCCGCGCCACGAGCGGCAATTGCTCCGTCGGTCCGATGGGTCCGCAGATACCAACCGGGTTGTCGGGGGTGCTTTGTTTCCACGCGTCGACGTATTCGAGGGCTTCGGCGAGGTAGAAGTCTTCCAGCGTGTCGTGGAGAACCACCTTGAAGCCGGGCCGCGAAAGCTTGGCCAGCTTCTCCGGCGCCAGCTTGGCGGCCGCGTCGACGATGTCTGAATCCAGCGTAGTGTAGTCCCACCAGTCCGGGGCGATGGCTGAAAGTTTTCTGGGCATGCCGAACAATCCTCGGTCTTCAACGGCGGCTCAACGGAGATTCTTCTTCGGCTTTGAGCAGAGTTTCTTCAGCACCTCGGAAAGAGGATCTTCCTCCTTCGCGCTGAAGCCGAGATGCAGATGGCGCCGCCAACCTTCCGCGAGCTTCAGCCCGCGTCCCATCGCGGCCGTGCGCGCCGAAAGTTCGTCCATGGCCGCGAGGTAGCTGTCCATGCCCTGCGTCGCATCGAGCCATTCCTTCTGGCTGGCATGAGCCGCCAGGGCCGCGCGCTTCTTGCCGTGAACGGACGACGTCTCCACCAGCAGGTCGGGCGTGACGGGTTGACGGAGCGGCGTCACCAGACCATGCGGCATCGCGTGGTAAAGGGTCACATCGCCGGCTACGGCTGATCGACGCGGCGTGGTCTGGAAATTCGGCATGCCCTTCGAGAACGCGGCCGTCACCGTCAGGCGACACGTCTCCGTGTGGTCCTCCATGTAGTCGACGGGCGAGTGCGTCAGGATGATCCGAGGGTTTACGTCGCGAATGACCGAAGCCAACCATCTTACCCGTTCGACCGAATAGACGATCTCCAGGTCGTCGCAGAACGGCGGATACCAGATGGCCCCGAGAATCTTGGCCGCCGCCTGCGCTTCCTGCCGACGGATGCGCGCCGTGGTCGCCGAATTGGTCACCATGCTGCCGCAGTTGCCGGTGGAGAGGTTGAGGTAATGCGTCTCCCAACCCGCGTCCTTCAGCAGCAGCAACGTTCCCGCCATGCCGAACTCGATGTCGTCCGGATGGGCGGCGATGGCAATGGCGGCGGGCATTTTATCAGGCATCCGGGATCAGGAATCCCGGATTCTTCAGGTCACAGCTTCACCGGCTTGCCCGTCGCGGCCGACTTGTCGGCGGCGAAGATCAGCTCGTGCGACTTAAGCGCATCCCAAACACTCGTCAGCGGCATTTCCTCACCGGCTTCGACCGCGTCGAAGAAGGCGTTGAACTGCGATTCATACGGATGATCCTTCACGTCGCCGGAATCGATCAATCCGCAGGAGAGCTGGCTCCACTTGTTCTTGTTGAGCGCGCCCAGCTTGTTGCTGTGGAACTTGTCGTCCAGCAGCGAGCCGTTCGAGCCCACCACGTGCGTGTGGAAGTAGTAGGGCTGGATGCAGTCGAGGCAGCTCGTGGTCTTGCCCACGCGGCCGTCCTTGAACTTCACGATGCTGATCTGCGTCGTCGGAAAATCATACGGCGCGAAGTATTCGCTCTTCGACGACGTGCTGTAGGACGTGACCTCGGCCGGGACGGCTCCGCCCATGACCATGAGCAACGCGTCCATCGCGTGGCAACCGGCGCTCAACAGGCTGGACCCGGCTTCGGCCTTCTTGTGGCTCCAGCGAAACTGGCCATACCACGGCCCCACGCCGTGGAAATAGTCGACCTCGGCGAAGTGGATTTCTCCCAGCAGGCCGGAATCGATCAGGCTCTTGATCGAGCGAAACTGCGCCGAGTAACGCACCTCGAAGCATACGCACGTCTTTACCTTCGACTTCTTGACCGCGTCGGCCACGGCCAGCGTGTCCTTCAACGACAGCGCGAGCGGCTTCTCCAGGATGATGTGTTTGCCCGCCTTGGCCACGGCGATGGCCTGCTTGGCGTGGTCCTTGGGGAAGGAGCAGATGTCGACCACGTCGAGCGACTTGTCCGACAGCATGGCGTTCAGGTTTGAATAGGCTTTGATCGGGTAGCCGTATTTCACGGCCAGCTCGGCCTCGTCGATCGGGCGCGAACTGTAGATGGCGGTGACCAGGGCTTTGCCCGTGGCGTTGATGGCGGGGATGTGGGCCGAGGCGACCCAACCGTTGCCGATGATTCCGACGTTGAGCTTCTTCATGATGGGAGATGCCTGATGTGTCGGGCGAAGTTGGCCGGTCGCGATGGCGGCTTCACGCATTTTCTCACGCCAGCGCGGAACGGATCGCGGGACTTTGGGACAACCAAACAATAACCGGACAGCCCTAGCGGATAAAAACCTCGCCCACCAGCGCGCGAGCCAATCCGCGATCCGCGTCCAAGCGGGTTCACCCCACCGTCCACAAAAGAACGCCGTCGCCAGCGCCACGCATCCGGTGACCGCCGCAGCGACTCGCCCGTTCTCGAACAGGTCGCCAAACTAATAGCCGCCCAGGAACGCCCCGAACACGAGTCCGGCGCAGAAATGGAGCCAGTAGCGGTGAGGCCTGGAGACGGAGTCGTCGTTCTGTTTCACCGCACTTCCTTCACCAACCACTTCGCCATGTTGATCGGCTGGAAAGCCCGCAGCTTGGGCATCAGGCCGGCGATGGTGGGATCGTCGAGGATGAGCTGGCGGTGGTCGGCCTTCATGAATCCATGCGCCACCGTCGCGTCGATGTGCGCGAGGAACGGATCGTAGAAGCCCGCCACGTTGAGGATGCCGCATGGCTTCGAGTGCAGCCCGAGCTGGGCCCACGTCAGGATCTCGCAGAGTTCATCGAGCGTTCCGAAGCCTCCGGGCAAGGCGATGAACGCGTCCGACATGTCGGCCATGAGCGCCTTGCGTTCGTGCATCGTCTTCACCACGTGCATGCGCGTGACGCCCGTGTGACCAAGTTCCCGTTCCATGAGGAAGTCGGGAATGACGCCCGTGACCTGGCCGCCCGCTTCGAGGACGGCGTTGGCGAGGATGCCCATCATGCCGGCGTTGCCGCCGCCATAGACGAGCCGGATGCCGTTGGCGGCAAAGAACAGCCCGGTGGCCCGGGCAGCCTCGGCGAAGCGGGGATCGTCGCCGGTGGCATGGCCGCAGAAGACGCAGATGGATTTGAGGTCGCGCATGGGATCAATCGAAGTCCGAACAGCTCATGAAGTAGTGGCAACGCGGGCACCGCAGCTTGCACTTCTCGTTGTGCAGCTCATGCCCGCACCGCGGACACCACCGCCAGTGCTCGCCCGGTTCTGACGCCGATGTTTCAGCCGAAGCATTCGGCTGCTCAGGCTGTGAGGCGTAACTGGGTTCGGAAGCGCTCATCGTCGCGCCGGAGCTTGTGCGAGCGGCCTAAGAATTCAATGGCCTTGCCGTTTCCTTCCACCTTTGACCTTCCTCATTCCTCCTTCCACGTTCCTGCCATGCCCGACGCCAAACCGCGCCCCAGCCGATTCCGACGCTGGGTGGTCCGTCCCGTCGTCTATCTCGCCGTCATCATGATCTTCTTCCGCTGGTTCGAGCACGCCAACGTCTACCATCCGAACAAGGTGCTCGACGGTTCACCCGCCGATGTCGGTCTGCCGTTCGAAGACGTCGCACTGACCACGGACGATTCCGTCAAAGTCCACGGCTGGTTCATCCCCGCGCCCACCAATTCCCTGCGTGCCGGTTTCGTCGTCCTCGTCTCCCATGGCAACGCCGGCAACATCAGCCACCGCACCGCCCTCGCCGGCCTGTTGCGGCGACATGGCGTGGCTGTGCTGCTCTACGATTACCGGGGCTACGGCCGCAGCGAAGGCCGCCCCAGCGAGGACGGCACCTACCGCGACGCGCTCGCCTTCTACGGCTGGCTCAAGCAGCGCGGCTTCGCCCCGGAGAACATCCTCAGCTACGGCGAATCCCTCGGCGGCGGCATCGCCAGCGAACTGGCCCGGCGCGAGAAGGTCGGCGGGCTCATCCTTCAGAGCACCTTCACCAGCATTCCCGATGTCGGCGCGGAACTCTTCCCGTTCCTGCCCGTGCGGCTCATCTCCACCATCCGCTACGCCACGCGCGAACGCCTGCCGCTAATCCATGTGCCCGTGCTCGTCGTCCACAGCCAACAGGACGAGATCGTGAAGTTCAGCCATGCGGAGAAGAACTTCGCCGCCGCCAACGAACCCAAGCTCCTCGTGACCCTCGGCGGCTCCCACAACGGCGGCCTCTTCGAGAATGAAGCGCTGTTCCACGACGGCATGGAAAAGCTTTTGAAGCTGGCCGGGGCTCCGCCAGTGTCCGCCGGTCATGAGTAGCAGCAGCAAGTCCGCCTTGTCCGCCCTCGGTCGCCGTTCCGATGCGCCGCCGATCACGTGGTTGATGATCCTCGCCCTCTCGCGTCCGAAACTCATCTCGCTTGCCGCCGGTTTTACCGACCAGGAAACGCTCCCGAACACCGAAACGCTTTCGCTCCTCACCGACATTCTCGGCGATTCGAAGCGGGGCAAGGCCGCCCTGCAATACGGCACCACCCAGGGCGATCCCGTCCTGCGTGAGCTCACGAGTCTCCGACTCCTGCAGCAGGACCAGGCCGCCGTGGCCAGGTGGGCCGAGTCGCGCTGCGACTCGGCCGGAAACCGCAGCGCGGTTTCCGCCACCTCGCTGGATGTCTCCGCCTACGCGCCGGAACGAATGATCCTGACGCACGGTTCGCAGCAGCTCCTCTATCTCACCTGCGAGGCGCTCTGCGACGAGGGCGACATCGTGCTCGTGGAAGACCCGACCTACTTCGTCTTCCTCGGCATCGCCCAGAGCCGCGCCATCGATTGCCGCGGCGTGAAGCTCGATCCGGACGGCCTCGACCTCGATTCGTTGGAGGCGCAGTTGGAGCGGCTGAAAAAGTCCGGCGAGATCAAGAAGCTGAAGTTCCTCTACCTCGTCAGCTACTACCAGAACCCCAGCTCCGTCACGACGAGCCGCGCCAAGAAGGCCGCCGCGCTCAAGCTGCTGCGCCGCTACGAACGCGCCGCCGGACATCCGATCTACCTGCTGGAGGACGCGGCCTATCGCGAGCTGCGTTTCGAGGGCGACGACGTGCCGTCGTTGCTCGCGGAACCCGGCGCCGCCGAGCGCGTCATCTACGCGGGCACCTACAGCAAACCCTTCGCGACCGGCATCCGCGTGGGTTTTGGCCTGATGCCCGAGGCGCTCCAGACCGTCTGCCTGCGCCTCAAGGGCAACCACGACTTCGGCACGGCGAACCTCCTCCAGCAGATCGTCGCGCGCAGCATCCAGACCGGCATCTACGCGAAACACGTCGCCATGTTGCGGAAGCGCTACGCGGACAAGGCAGCTGTCATTCTCCATGCGTTGGAGGAGAATTTGCCGTCGAGCTGTTCGTGGCTAAAACCGAACGGCGGGCTCTACGTCTGGACCGCGTTGCCCAAGCACGCCAAGGCCGGACAGAAGGGGAAATTCTTCCAGGCCGCGCTCGACGCCGAAGTGCTCTACGTGCCGGGTGAAGTCTGCTACGCCGAGGACAAGTCACGCCCGCGTCCCGCCAACGAAATGCGCCTGACCTTCGGCGGCGCGTCCGAGGACGCGATCCGTGAAGGCGTGCGCCGGCTTGGAAAGGCCGTCGGGAAATTCTACGGGAAATCCTGAGGCGGCCCGGCATTCTCCCGCCGGGTTATGAGCCGTTACGCAATTCTCCAGACGAGCCTTGAGGTGCCCGAGGCGGAAGCAGTCCGGCGGGCTTTCAAGCGCATCCCGTTCCTGACTGCGGCCGATGCTTCCATCGTGCTGCGCGACGCGTTTGGAGTGCTGTTCCGGAATCTTTCCAACGAGGACGCGAACTCAGTTCTGGGAGCGCTCGCCTCTGAGGGCATCGTCGTCGAGGCAGTGGAGCACAGCCACTTGCCCGAGCTGCCGGCGACGAAGTTCGTCAAACGCATCGAGCTGCGGCCGACGGAGCTGGTCATCTACGATCCGCTGGGGAGGAAGTTCGGCTTGGACTGGGGCCACGTCGCGCTCGTCAGCGCGGGATTGGTGCCGATGGAGGAAGAGAAAATGACCGCGCCCAGTTTCGGCTACAGCGACCCATTGAAATCGGTCGGATTCGACCCACTGGATGATACCGGATTCTACGAAGGCACTTTTGGCATCGGGGGAAGCGGTTCATTCCGGAACACGGGAAGTGGCTTCTCCTCCAGAAAACTTGTCACTGTAGAGAAACGCCTCATCGACCTGATCCTCACGCGCGGCGTGGCGCGCTACACGTTGGAGGCCGATGAAACCCTTCTCTCCCAAGCCCTCGGCCGCCCCTGCGGCCGCGAACTTCCCAATGCCTTTCTCGAACTCATCCAAAAATTCTGCGGGCATTGCCCCGGTGCGTGGCTGAACCGAGGAGCGATCGCCGCCCGCGATCAGGGCGCGCTCATGGCATTCCCCAGCCGCAACGCATTTCATGAGGAGACCCAGTGGCATCTCTGGCAGATGCAGCGCCAGACCGGCGGGCTCAGTTCACCCGGATGACCAGGGCCGTGGTGTTGTCGCGGCCGTCGTTGGCGAGCGAGGCGTCGACGAGGCGATGGGCGGGGTTTGTTTCCATGTTTGAACCCGCTTCCCGCAGCAGGTCGGTCATCTGGTGGGCGTAGAGGCCTTCGGACAAACCGTCGGAGCAGATCAGGAAAGTATCGCCGGGTTCGTAGGCCACGGCGCCGACCTGCGGATCGACGAACTGGTTGCCGCCGCCGAGGGCTTTCTGGAGGACGTTGCGGCGCGGATGGGTGCGGGCCTCGCGTTCGTTGATCTTGCCGTTGCGGTAGAGCCAGCCGACGTAGGTGTCGTCATGGCTGAGTTGGCGGACGGCGGTTTCCCCGGCAGGCAGGTAGTAGATGCGGCTGTCACCGATGTGGGCGAAATACATCCA
>CANJSG010000029.1 GCA_947476875.1 Verrucomicrobiota bacterium
ATCAACTCCTTCGCTTCGGAGAAGCTCTCGCTTGGCTACAACCTCAACTGGAACATCACCCGCAACGTGATCATCAACACCGGTCTCCAATATGAGACCGGAACAGCGTCCGACGGGCGGAACGGCGGCCTGAGCGAAAAGGACTTCGATCGCATCAGCGCTTCGGTAGGAACCGGATACTCGTTCAATTCCCACCTCTCGGCTGCTCTCAGCTATCGATACTCAACGAAAAATTCCAGCACTCCAGGTGAGGACTACAACCAGAACCAGGCGACGCTCTCCGTCTCCTACAAGTTCTAAGGCCGGTTTGAAAACAAACCGTTCCCCCTGAGGGAAATGGTGAACGAAAATCCAACGACCGCCGGCCGGAACGCCCTCATCGCCTTGTTCAGCAGCCTGTGGCTTCTGACCGTGTGGGTGCTCGCGCCGGACTGGAATCTCTACCCGCAATACGGCTACGGGTGGTTCGTCATGCCATTGGCGGCCTACCTGTTCTGGCGCCAATGGGAGAACCGGCCCGTCCCCCAACCCGCGCCGGCCAACCGGCTGATCTGGATGGCCACGGCAGGGTGCATCCTGGTCCTGCTTCTGGCTCGCCCGATCAATTCCGCCAATCCCGACTGGCGCCTGGCCAAATGGGCCATCGCGGCATCGGTGATCACGGTGACTCTCCAGGCGATCTGGATGGCCGGTGGGCGAAGCTGGCTCAAGCACTTCATCTGGCCGGTCCTTTTCACCGTTACCTCGCTGCCATGGTCCAAGCCGTTTGAAGACTCGCTGACCCAAGGGCTGATGCCGATCGTGGCGAACATCTCGGTCGATGTGCTTTGGTTGGCCAATGTCCCGGCCCTCCAGCAGGGCAATCTGATCCAGGTCCCCACCACCCTGATTGGCGTGGACGAGGCCTGCAGCGGCATCCGTTCGCTCCAGGGGACGATCATGGCCGCGGCGTTTCTCGGTGCTTTGTTGCGCCTCGTCTGGTGGCGCTGGAGTCTGCTGTTCGTCTCAGGCGTCGTCCTCGCATTCATCCTCAACGTGGTCCGTGCGACCGTCCTGGCCCTGGTGGCGGTCAAGGCGGGGCCCGAATCGTTCGGCAAATGGCACGACACCGCCGGAATCTCCATCCTCCTCGTCGTCGTTGCAGGGCTTTGGTTGATCGCGCTTCGCCTCAAACGTGGCCAAGACCTCGCCCAGGCGCTCCATGAAGCGGAGATCGTCGCCTTGACCGGAAATACCACTTCGGCCGCACCCGCCAAACCCGGCCAGCCATTGGCCGAAGCCTTCCTGATCTCGTCCCGCTGGACCGTCACCTGCCTCATTGCGCTCATCGGCACGGAAGTCGCCAAGGAATCTTGGTTCCAGTTCCATGCCCACGGAAAACAATACCGGCCGCTGTGGACGGCCGATTGGTCGAAGATCGGAACCAGCCCGGCGAAGGATGCCATCCAACCCGCAACCACCGAGATCCTCGGCTACGACCAGGGGGAAGCCTACTTCTGGAGCGGTCCGGATCTGATGTCCTGGTTCGCCTACGATTTCCACTGGAAAGCGGGCAACGACCACATCCGCGACGTCCAGTATCACCGTCCCGACGTCTGCCTTCCCGCGAGCGGCCGGACGTTCCGGGCCGATCTGGGGATTCGTCAGGCCGTCATCAAAGGGCAGAACATCTTTTACCGTCAGTTCGTTTTCGAAGATGCCGGACGGCCTCTCCATGTGTTCCAAGTCACCACCGAAAGCCAGCTCGGCGACGTGGAAACAGGCCTCGTCATGGAAGAGAATTCCCGTCGCGCCCGGTTACAGCGGTTCCTCGACGGCAAACGCGACTACCCGGCCCGCACAGTGATCAACTTCTACGTCCGCGGCGTCGAGAGCCCGGGCGAGGCAAGAATCGCCGCCGAGAACGTCCTCCAGCGCATCGTCATCCCGACCGGCAGCTGACCCGGCGGATCCCCTTCCCTGACCGACGGCTTCCCCAGTTAGTCGGTCGTCCGATAGAGCGGCCCCACCCCATCGCGGACGTATTGCTCGTCTGCCATCCCTCCCACGGTGTCCGGCGGAAACTCCCCCTTTGTCACGTCCCGCTTTCAGGGGTCAGGTCACCCGCCAACGCACCCGCAGCCTCGGGCCATGGAGTCGTCCCATCGGCCGTTGTCGGCGTAGAACCAGTTCATGGATTTGGGGACGTTGCGGATGAAACGACGACGGAAGGACTGAGGTAGGTGAACGGTCGGACGGGGATGTTGCGGACCACACTGAAGGCGAGCACCACCCCGACGGTCCACCACACGAAACGCCCGCCGATGAACGGCACGAACTCCCCGCCATGCCACCAGCGCCGGAACCCGCCGAACGCAACCACGGCCGCAACAGGCATGAAACCGATCAACATGGCGTTGCTCCGCAGCGCGTCGACGACCCGGCCGTGGAGCAGGTGATGCAGCGCGCGGGTGGATCCGCAGCCGGGACATTGCAGGCCAGTCAACTGATGGAACTGGCACTGGGGAAAGAAGGCTTGCCCACGCGGTTCATTCCCGCGAAGCAGGCCGGCCAACAAAGCCAGTCCCAGCGCAACCAAGGCCACGGCCATCCACCGACGACGCCGACCGTCATTCCCCGCCGGGATCGGCGGAGGAATTGACGGAGGGACCGGCGGCGACCCGCCGGCGTTGGATTGGATCGCGCCAGACCCCATGGCAGATCAGCGGAAACTGGATTTCACTTCGGGCTTGTTGAGGACGACCAGAGCCCAAATGCCGAAGGGCAATCCGAGGACACAGCAACACCCGGTCAGGCAGGGAATCATGCTGACGATGGCCGTCGCCATCGCAAGGCCCCGGCTCTGAAGCTTCATCATCTTGATGCTGCCGAAAATAATGAACGCGCCGACCAAGACGCTGAAGATATTGGCGGCGAGCCCCACCGGACCCTGCATGGCTTGGATCATCTCAGGAACCCACGGTGGAACTTCAGGCGGCAGGTCCGGCATCGACTGCTGCTTGCCAAGCAGGTGCGACATGGTTCCGAAGAGCGAAAAGAGGGCGATCAGCGCGCCGTTCACAAGCATCGCAATCGACGGTGCCTTGACCTTGTCCCGGGCGATCGTCTCGGGATCACCCGAGGACATCGCCGCCGCATACGTCGCCCCGGTCACAGGAGGCATCGGCGCCGCGCCAGAACCCGGCCGGGCCTGACTGTAGGGCAGCCAGTTGGCCATGCCATCGGTCCAGACAAGCGTGTCGGCCTTGATCGTTCCCTGACGGGCCAGTTCGTCCAGTTGATCCTGGGTGACCGGACCTTTCTGCTGACCGTTTTCGACGTAATACCAGTTCATGTTGGGAGGAAGTGCGGAGGGGAGTTGAAAGTGTGGCGACGGTGAAACCCGGTGCCGGCCTTGGATACCATGGGAGCGGGGATTTTCACTCGGCCGAAAGCTGGGACAAATCCCATCAACCGGTAAAGCCTTTCTTCCATCCGCATTCACCGAAGGAGCCCCAAGAAATCGCGCGAAAAGACCGGCTCGGTCGGGCAAAAGCCTTCGGTCTCCGCGAGCCGTGGCCTCCCAACCTACCAACCCATTGGCAACCCTTCCCCGGGCGTTTCCCGGGTGAAACAAAAAGCCCCGGATCGTTTATCGATCCGGGGCTTTGCTTTGGGGAAAACGGGCTACTTCGTCGGCGAGTAGTCGGTCGGGACGAGGAACTCGGACTTCACGCCACCCTGGATGGTCAACGATCCGCCGGCGTTCTTCTCGCTGGCTTCACGGGCTTCCTTCCAGCCCGGGTCTTTGCCGAACGCGCCGAACGATTCCTTGGCCGCAGCCTGCGACTTGTGGGAGAGGAGATAGAGGAGCGTGGCGTCCGCGCCCTTGCCGCCGGGGGCGACGTGGAAATAGCCGTAGTTCATCATCCCGTGCTTCTCGAACAGCTTGACGGTGTGGTCGCGGAAACGAGCGTCGAGGTTCGGAAGTTTGCCTTCGTTGGCGGTGTAGGTGCGCATCTCGAAGACACCACCCTTGGACAAATCCCCGGTCTTGAGCATGGCGGAATAGTCGGTCGAAACGAGATAGGTCGACTCGACCTTGGCGACGATCTTGCCGTTGGCCTCGGTCTTCTTGGCCACTTCCTTCCACTCGGGATCGGCGAAGAACTCCTTCCACGACTTCTCGCGGGCTTCCTTGCTCGGATAGGCGAGGAGATAGACGAGCTTGTTCTCCTTGTTATCGACGGGCACCCAGTAGGCGATGCTCTCGATGCCGTGTTTCTTGAAGATGCCGAGCGTGTGGTCGCGGAAGCGGGACTGGAGGTCCGGCAACTTGCCTTCGGGCGACCAATAGGTGCGCAATTCGAAGAAGCGCGGATCAGCGGGTTTCGCGGAATCGGCGGCCGAAGCGGAACCGGCCAGAAGGCAGGCACCGGCTATCAGCGTGGCGAACAGGTTTTGTTTCATAGGTGTGGGGACGATTCGGCTTGGTGCCGCGACAACCGTCAAATCAAAACGGGCCGGACTCACTTCAACGCGCCGAGGAACTCGATCAGGTCCCGAAGCTCGCGGCGCGTCATCAAGTCGCCCAATCCTTCGGGCATGGACGACGGACCGCGTTCCCGGCTTTTGATGTCGGCGGCCTTGAGTTTCACGACGCCGTCCTCGGCCGAGAGCAGTTCGACCACGTCGGGTTTGTCGGACTTGATGATGCCGGCGTAGGTCTGCCCATTCTTCATCTCCACGATCACCTGCTCGAAACCGGCCGCCACCTTGGCGTTCGGACGGACGATCGATTCCAGCAGATACTCCCGCGTCTGGCGTGTCCCCACACCGCTGAGCAAAGGCCCGACTTCGCCGCCATCGCCCTTCTGGATGCTGTGGCAACGCTGGCAACCCAGCTCCTGCTTTTCGTTGAAGATCCGACGCCCATTCAAAGCGTCGCCCGGCGCCAAAGTGGACCGGAAAGCTGCGAGTTTGTCCGACGAGTCCAGTTTGCCGACGAAGGCTTCGAGCTGGGCCTTGAGCATCGTGGAACTCCCGGTCGCAGCCGCGTCCCAGACATCGGCGGCGAGTTCGGGCGCGAGTTGGCCGGCGGCCAGTTTCTCCACGAAGGGTTTGAGCAGCGGTTCCGCATCGGGACGTTTGGCCAAGAGCGCGAGGGCCGTGCGTTGATCTGAAAGCTTTCCGGAATCCAACCACCCCTTCAGCCCGGCCAAGGTCGACGGCGCTGCGGTGGTTTGGACGAGGCCGAGGTTGCGCTCGGCCTTGGCAAGAAGTTCGACAAACTCCTTCGACGCCGGGAGCGCCTTTAGCGCGGGCAGAACAGCCTTCAACGCTTCGGCGGCGACAGCGGCCGGGCGCGCAGGAGCCGGATCGAACAGGCCGGTGACGCGGTCGCGTTTCGGCGGGTTGGGCCAATTGCCGAGAAGCGTCACCGCTTCGGCGCGGATGGCGGCCGACGCGGAGGACTTGGCCAAGTCGGCCAACGCGGAGACATCGGCCGCGGTGCCGCGTCGGAAGAGCGCGTTGGCCACACGAAGTTCGATGGCGTCACGGAGAACGGATTCCTCGCGGTCAAACGAGCGTTTCAGGAAAACGCCGTCGCGGGCGGAGACCTTGGCGAGCACAAGATAAAGATCCTTCAGCCCTTGGTCGTAGATAGCGCGGGCGGCTTCGGCCCGGACGCGCAGCGACGAATCGTCGAGGAACAAACCCAGCGCGGGATGCTGCCAACGACGCAGCGTCAGCACGGTGGCGATGCGGACGGCTTCCGAATCGTCCTTGGCCAACGCTTCGATCTGGGCGGGCTTTGCAGTGCCGACGAGTCCCATGACGAGCGCGTGGCGCAGCCAACCGTCCCGGTCGTTGTTCTCGCGAAGGGCCGTCAGCAAAGCCGGCGTCGCCTCGGAGGAACCGATCTGACCGAGGGCGATGGCCGCGAGCGAACGCACGCGCGGGCTCGGGTCTTTCAACAGGCTGAGGATTTTCGGAGCCGCTCCCGTCTCGCGGAGTTCACCGAGCAGCTTGGCGGTTTGGCCACGGACTTCGCCGTCGTCATCGGCGAGAAACGGCGGCAACAGCTTCTTCGCGGCCTCGCGACCTTTGGTGCCCGTCCGGGCAATTTGGCCGAGTCCCCAGACACCATGCAGCCGCGCGAGCTGCGGTGAGCTTTTCGCCAGCGCGCTGTGGAACCCCGTGACTCCGGCGAGTTCCTGCCCGGCCAAGGTCCACTGGGCTTCGAGCCGGACACGTTGATCACGATGGGACAGGAGTTGGGTGAGGTCCTTCGTCGACTTCTTGGCGAAATCTTCCGCCAACAACCGCCGCGTTTCGACGACGAGCGGCTCCTTCAGCGTCGCTTCATCCGCGACGCGGTAGATGCGGCCTTTGCCCGTCTTCTCCCAGCCTTCCACCCAGTCGGAGACAAACGCCCCGCCGCCCGGGCCGAAGTCCACGTCGGTCGCGAAGATGCCCCAGAGGAACTGCTGGTCGTCCGTCACGCTGAAACCCGCGCCACGCGGCTTCACGGCGAAGCTCCGCACGCCGTCCGGGAAATCGCACCTGAGGAAGTGTCCGTCATACTTGGCCGGCATGCCCGTGCCCGGATACCACGCGACGCCGGAAGGTCCGCGGCCCACATGGCCGACGGGCGGGAGGATGTAGGCGGCCGTGTTCGTCTCGGTGTTCCACCAGAGCCCCTCGGCGTTCCACGCGCCGAGCTTCGGGGAATTCTGCCACTGCCAACCGATGCGCCAGCCGCTGTCGCTGCCGGGCAGGACGTAGACCCAGCGCGCCTTGTCGCCGCCGTCGGCGTTGTTGTCGCCGGTCCAGAGATTCCCCTGGTCGTCGAAGGCGAGTTCCTGCGGGTTGCGCAGCCCCACGGCCACGACCTCGATGTTCGAACCGTCGGGTTCGCTGCGGAAGATCGCGCCGGTGTCGGGAATGAGGTTCTTCAACGTCTCGCCCGGAAAGAACCGCGAACTGAAGTTCGTCCGCCAGGTCGTGCCGCGATCGGCGATGGACCAATAGAGCCTTCCATCGGGCCCCAACTTCAGCCCGTGCATGTCATGGCCGCCGAACGCGATGTGGACGCCGAATCCCGAGGCGACCTTCCCGCTTGTCACCGGAGACTTGGAACCCGGCGCATTCACCATCAGGGGCGCCGTCGGCGTGTAGGTCGACGACGGCAGGCCGAACCGCCAGACGTCGGGAATGCTCGTGAACCAGACATTCGTGCCATGAACGAGCACGCCGGCCGCGACCCCGGAGACGGAGGTATTGAAGCCATCGGCGAAGGTCACGGCCTCGTCGTAACGGCCATCGCCGTCTTTGTCGGTCAACAGGCGGACACGCTCGGACTCCACTTCCAAATCGGCCGAGGTGATCTTGCCGTCCTTGTTGAAGTCGCCGAAGCCGCCGCGCTTCGACTTGCCCACCACGGCCATGAAGGAGGGGTTTTGGTCCGAGACTTCCTGCCGGTAGAACTCGGCCCGTTCGGCCACGGAACGCAGTCCGTAGTCGGCATCGAGCCAGTCGGGGAAGTTGCGGATGTCGAAGACCGACGTGCGCCGCCGATGCGTCTCCACCACGTAGATGCGGCCGCTTTTGTCGAAGCTGAAGCTGACGACGTTCTGGAGCAACGGCTCGGCTGCAACCAAGTCCACCTTCAGTCCGGGCGCGGCGCGGAAACGTTTGATGGCCGCCTGCGGATCCGCCGAACCACCGGCGCTGACGGCTGGATCGGATTCCGCCGCGAAGGCGGCCTGGGACGAGACAATCGCAACAAGCAGGACACTTCGATGGAAACGGCGCATGAGGAAACAGTAGGCCCCGGCGGCGGTGTTTCCAGTGGAATGACGGAACGACAAGACCGAAACCGCCGACGGTGCCGGATCCCCTAGACCGCCACTATCTGACCGGCCGACCGGCAACATCGAGGACTTGGATCTGGTTGATGGTCTTGAACTGGGCGTGGTCCTCGAATTGCCAAACAACCTTCTTGTCTCGGGTAACCTCGATCACATGGGGCTGTTTGCCGAGATGACCGTGGCCGAGGTAATTGCAGAAGACCGTGTTGCCATTGGGCAGGCGATGCGCGCCGGCCATGAGGCGGAGCGGGTTTCCGGGCAGGTCGTTTTCGTTCAGCTCCCAGACGACCTTGCCGCTGAAATCGAGCTCGATGGCTTTGTGGCCATCGCCGCAAGTGACGAGGAGATGGCCATCGGGCAGCGGCAGGACTTCGTGCGGATCGCCGGGAACCTTGATGGCGCGAAGCACCTTCCCGTCGCCGTCGAGTTCGACCACTTTGCCCTCGCCCTTGAAGCAGACGAGGTAGTGGCCGTCCCTGGTCTTCCGGGTGCCGCGATACTGGTTGTGCAGCTTCACCTCGGGAACGGTCGTGAGCTTGATCTCCTTCGCGATTTTTCCGGCGCGATCAACTTCGATGATGCGGCTGGTGCCGGCCTCGACGACGAGCACATTGCCGCCGGGCAACGGCTGGCAGGCATGGACCTCGACGTTGGTGGGCGCCTTGTATTCCCAGACAATCTTCTTCGCTGGTGTGACCTCCAACGCGCCGCTGACGAAGCAGAAGAGGATGTTGCCATTGTCCAAGCGCCAGCAGTCCTGCGGCGATTTGCACGGGTAGTCCCACTCGACCTTGCCCTCGGCGGAGACGAGGCAAACGCGGCCTCCGTTGTAGTCGCAGCAGAGGAACGGATGGGCGGCGCTCGCATTGAGGCAAAGCGCGAACAACGCGGCCACGAGGACGAGCTTGGAGAGTCTGGATTTCATGATGGATCGATGACGGGAAAATCCGCAGCCCAGCCAGACGGCCCGCGGATGAGTCGGCTACGTTTTCAAAATTCCGACTTGGTTGCGCCTCAGCCGAACAACTTCGTCAGCGCCTTGGCCTTCACGAGTTCGCGGGGCTGGTTAAGGTGGTTGTAGACGATCGTTTCCGGGTCGATGCCCACGGCGTGGTAGATGGTGGCGAGGAGTTCGCTGGGATGGACGGGGTCCTTGGCCGGGCTGGAGGCGGTCTTGTCGGATTCGCCGTGGACGTAGCCGCGTTTGATGCCGGCGCCGCCGATGATCGAGGTGTAGCAATACGGCCAATGATCGCGGCCATCGGCGCTGTTGCCGTTGCCGGAAGTGCTGACACCCTTCTCGGGACTGCGGCCGAATTCACCGATGGCGACGACGAGCGTCTCGTCGAGCAGGCCGCGTGAATCGAGGTCGTCGAAGAGCGCGCTGAGTCCCTGGTCTAGCATGGGGCCGGACTGCTTCTTCATGCGGTCGGTCAGGCCGACGTGATGGTCCCAGGAATGGTTGTCGGAGTTCGCCACCTTGGGCCACACCACCTCGACGACGCGGGTGCCGGCTTCGACGAGGCGTCGAGCGAGGAGGCAGCTTTGGCCGAACGTGTTCCTGCCGTAACGGTCGCGGAGCGAATCGGACTCGGCGGAGAGGTTGAAGGCATCGCGCGCGCGGCCGGAGACGATGAGGTTCAAGGCGCGCTGGTAATACTCGTCGAGGTTGTAGCTTTCGACGGCCTTCTCGATCTCGGGCATCGCGCTGGAGAGGGCGGTGCGGAGGTCGGCGCGGCGCTTGAGACGGACGGAAAAGACCTCGGGCGGGAGCTTCAAGTCGTCGATCTTGATCTTCTCCATTTTCGACATGTCCATGTCGTCGCCCTCGGGATAGAGCGTGTAGGGATCGAAGGCCTTGCCGAGAAACCCGGCGGTGCCGCCTTTGCCGACGACGTTCGACTCCTGCAACGGCCGCGGAAGCGTGACGAAGGGCAGCATCGGTTCTGTCGCTGGTTTCAGACGGACGATGTTGGAGCCGAAGTTGGGGAAGTCCTTCGCGTTGGGCGGTTCGAGCTGGCCGGACGGGCTGACCTTGTCGGTCGTGTAGCCGGTCATGATCTGGTAGATGGCGGCCGTGTGGTTGAAGAGGCCGTTGGGCGTGTAGCCCATCGAGCGGATCATGGTGAACTTGTCGTTCACCTTGGCGAGGTTCGGCAGGATCTCGGTGAAATGGACGCCGGGAATCTTGGTCGGGATGGTGTCGAAGGCGCTGCGGATCTTGTCGGAGACGTCCTTCTTCGGGTCCCACAGGTCGAGATGCGACGGTCCGCCCTGGAGATAGACCATGATGACGCTTTTGGCCTTGCCCCAGCCGGGTCCGCCGGACATCGCGCCGGCGGTGTTGGCGCGGGCGTTGAGCGAGAGAAGGGAGCCCAGCGACAGACCCATGATGCTCGAACCGCCGATGCGAAGGAGGTCGCGGCGGGTCATCTTGAGACCGGGGTTGCACAGGTCGCTGCAGAGTTGGCCGGGAATGCGGATCATGGGATTGGCGGGTTAATCAGCGGTTGAAGAGAAAGGCGGGATGGTTGATCAGGGCCCAAGCAAGGTCCTGGGCGGCGGTCAGCCGGGAATCGGTGAGCTGGCGGACGCTGAACTGCGCGTCCGTGCGGAGCTGGACGAGGACCGGATCAGTGCGGACGGGATCGGAGGCTTTGGAGATCGCCATCTGCAGTTCCTTGATCTTCGGATCTTCCGGCAACGGCCTGTTTGCGACGATCACGGCCTGCTGGAGTTTGAGCAAATCGACGTCGTGCGCCTCGACATGACGGCGCAGGAGTTCGACGTCTTCCGGGGATCGGTCAGCGGGTTGTTTACCGGCGACGGACGCCAACTCGGCCGGCAAGCCCCCGGCAAGCGGATCGGCATCGGTCGTCAGGAAAACGCGGAAGCGTCCAATGCTATAGGGCGCCTGAAAACGATGGTGCAGGCTGAGGTGGACCTTGGATCCGTCGGCCGCGCCGGCGGGTTTATCCAGCTTCAGCGTGATCCAATGCGGCACGCCCATCTTGCCGCCGCCGATGGCCCAGCCCTCGCGTTTGCCCTGCTCCGTCTTGCCGTCGTAGACGAACTTCAGGTCGTGGTCCTTCTGCACATGGTCGGCCTTCGCATCGGTGAACTTCCCCGCCATCGGCTTGGCCTTGGCGTTGGTGTTGCCGCGCGAGATCCAGTCGAACTTCACCTCGCTCAAAAGGAAGTTGCCTTCCTTCCGGCCCGGCCCGAAGGCGGGGAGCGATTCGTGCGGCAGGACCTCGATCTTGACGCCGGTGATGTTGGTCAGGGTTGTCTCAAGGCTGACGGTGTATTCCGGGTTCTCCGTTTCGCCGCCGGTGGCGAGGATCGAGCCGTCCTTCTGTTTCTCCAGTTTGGTCGCGCCGGTGGACTTCAGATCCTTGATCTCGACCGACTGCCAAACGGTCGCCCGATCGGCTGCGGTCAAACCGGCCTCGAACTGCGCGACGCGGTTCGTGAGCGCGGGCGAGATTTCGGCCAACGCCTTTTCTGCGGCGGCGATCTTGTCGAGGCGTTCCTTTTCCTTGGCGGCCACCGCGGGCGCGGTCTCCTTCTTGTAGGAGGCCAACGTTTCGTTGGCGTGGGCAATGGCCGCCGCACGGCCGGCTTCCTTCTGGGCGAGAACCGGCATCCAGGCGTTCTCGGCCGCCGCGAGGGTGTTGGTCAGTTGCGTATGGTCTCCGCCCTGACGCCGCATCGACTTGAGCGCGGTCTCGATTTCCTCGGAACGGGCGTTGCGGTTCAGGATGCGGACGAAGATTTCGTCGACGACCTTCCGGTCATCGGACTCTTTCTTGACGAGCGCCGCGATGGCGTTGGCCGGATCATCCACGGCGCCGCTGACGGCCGGCCCGCTGAGCAGCGACATGACGCTGCCGAGCCTGAGGTCGCTGCTGCGTTCGCATTCGCAGGCGCTTTCACGGACCGGGCGGCCAAGCGACGCCAGAAAACCGCTCGGAAGATCGATGCCGGAATCGGGCAACTGGGCCGCGCGCAGGCCGACCTTCATCCCTGGGAAGGACTGCGTGGCGCCGGTGACCTTGAAGACGGCGTCGAGCAGCACTTCAGCCGGGAGACGTCGGGCCGTGGCGTGCGAGAAGTTGATCTTGTCGTCGTCGTTCCACTTGTGCGACGTGACTTCCAATTGGTAGGTCCGCGAACTGCAGATCAGGCGGAGCATCTTGCGGGTATCGAAGCCGCCCTTCACGAACTCGGACGTGAGGTGTTCGAGCAGTTCGGGATTGCTCGGCGGGTTGCCGGCGCGGATGTCGTCGAGCGGATCGATCAAGCCAACGCCCAGCAGGTAACCCCAGAGACGGTTCACGTAGCTGAGCGCGAAGTAGCGGTTGTCCGGGCTCGTCATCCAAGCGGCCAGGGCCTCGCGGCGCGATTCGTTCGTGGAGATCTGGGACGCCTTGGCCGGATACGGAAACTTGGGCGCGGTCTCACGGCCGGTCCGGTCGTGCTTCACCTCGCCCTTGGCCGCGTCAGCCACCATCTCATAGAGCGGCTTGGCGCCTTCGACCGCCGTGCCGCCGATGGTCTTTTCGCCCGAGGCCGGGTCCTTCTTCAGCTCCACCCGGGCGAAGAAAGCGGTCATCTGGTAATACTGGTCCTGCGTCCAACGCTCGAACGGATGGTCATGGCACTTGTTGCAGTTGAACCGCGTGGCGAGGAACAAATGCGTCGTGTTTTCCATCGTCTCCGCCGGTGTCCGCAGCACCTTGAAATAGCTCGCGGCCGGGTTTTCCTTGTTCGATCCGCTCGCGGTCAGAACCTTGCGGACGAACTGGTCATAAGGCGTGTTCGCGTCGATCTCCTTGCGGATCCATTCCCGGAACAGCTGGGAGCCTTCGGTCCCGAGGAACTTGCGGTTCACCTGGAGCAGGTCGGCCCACTTGTTGGCCCAGTGATCGACGAAGGCGGGCGTGCCGATGAGCTGGTCGACGAGTTCCTCGCGCTTGACCCGCGAGTCGCCTTTGTCGGCGAGGAACGTGCGGACTTCGTCTGCCGACGGCGGGAGGCCCGTGAGATCAAGGGAAACGCGGCGGATGAAATCGGTGTCCGAACAAAGCCCGCTGGGAAGGATCTTCATCCGTTTCCACTTGGCCGCGACGAGCTCGTCGACCCGGTTGTAGGCGATCTGGTTCTTCCACTCGAAACCGGACCGGTCGCCCATGACGGTGACGGTGGTCGCGGCATAAGCCCCTTCGTAACGGGCCAGCACGGGCGCTTCGCCGCGACGCAAGGTGGTCACTAGTCCCGTGGCGTCGGTCGAGACGACGTCGACATTGCCGCTCTCGATGAAGGCCTCGGACGTGACGTCGCGCGTGCGGCCGTCGGCGTAGGTCGCCAAGATCCGCATCTGTTGGCGGCTGCCGACCACCTGCACGACGGGATCACGCGGAAGCAGCTCGATGCCGGTGACGCGGGGAGTCGACTCGTCGAGCTTGGCGCCGGACGCGATCCACTGCCGAAGCACGCCGTAATACTTCGAACCGACCGTCATGCGCTGGCCACCCTCGTGGGGAATCGCGCCGGTGGCCTTCATCAGCATTAGGCTGGCGTCGGGCGAGGCGACGTTGACGCGGCGTGAGGCGATGTCGTCGGTGAACGAACGGACGTCGTAGATCGGATCATACCCGCGGAGCGACAGCTTAAAACCGGCCTTGCCGTCCTTCGCGCCGTGGCAGGTGCCGGCATTGCAGCCGACCTTCGACAGCACCGGGTTCACGTCGCGGACGAAGTCGGCTTCAAGCTCGTCCTTCAATCCGGCCACCTTCACCGGAACCTGCGCGCTGAGGCCGCTGAACGAAATCTTCAAGCGATCGGTGCCGTTGGCCTTTGGCTGGAAGATCCCGCGCTCGCTCATGTCGCCAAGTCGTTTGGAAACCTCGTAGGCGGCAAGGCGCGTGACGTCGACCGACGACCCATCGGCCAGGCGCGCGAGCACGACCACCTGGGCGTAGTCGTTGCGGGTGCCGATCTGGATCTTGTCCGGTTGGACATCCAGCGACACGGCCCGGGCTCCGGCGGGCAGCGATTCGACGACGTTGGATGTTCCGGTGGCTACGCCGGCGATCGACTGGCTTAGCTGGAGACGACTACCGCGAGGCGGCCTTGAAAGAGGCGCGACGGCGAACTTCTTCGAGACGACTCCCGATTCGATTTCAATCAAGCGGATCTGCCCGTCCGCCCCGGCGGCAGCAAGCACCCGCCCGGCCGGATGGAAGCTGACCGAATAGATCGGCGTCTCCGGAACGGCCATCGAGAGGACGAGGCGGATGCCGTTCGTCACGTAGTTCTCGATCATCGCCCGTTGCTCGGGCTTCTGGCCGGAGGTTTCGATCTCGAGCGCGGCGATCAGATTGGTGGAAAGCGTCGAATCGAAATCGGCGTTGTAGACGTTGATCAATCCGCGGCCATCAAGGCTCGAACTGGCGGCGACCTTGAGACCATCGGCCGAGTAGGCGACGCCGAAGATGCGTCCCTCCATCGCGGGATAACGACGGAGCAGGTTGGCGTTGTCGCCGATCTTCCGGCTCGTCTTACGGAATGCGCGGTAGATCTGCGGCACGCCGTCGGCTCCGCCCACCAGCACTTCGTCCTTCGACGGATGCCGCGCCACCGACTGCAGGCCGCCGCGCAGGGCGCCGGGCGTGATCGAGGTGATGTTGTCGACGAACCGTTGCGTCGCCGTCTCCGTCAGCTTCGCCGACATGTCGCGGCCCACGGAGATGATGTGGCTGCCGTTCGTGCTGAAGACGGTGTCGAGCACCCAGTCGTTGTGGGAACCCTGCTGGAGAACCTGTTTGCCCGTCTCCGCCTCGATGGCCCGCAGCGTGTTGTCCGCGCCGCCGAATGCGATCAGCTTGCTGTCCGGCGACCAACTCACGCCGTAGACCGTGTCGAACGTCGCCGCCGCCGAGACCAGCAGCTTGCGTTTCGCCACATCCCACACCTGGACCTCGCCGGTCCGCGACGGACTGCCGGCCGCCACGGCCAACATCGAGCCGTCCGGGGAAAACCGCACCGTCTGCACCCGCTCGGCCAATCCCACCAACCGCGCGACCAGGCCCGATCCATCCGCCTTGTGCACGAGCACCTCGTGGAATCCGGCAACCGCAAGGAGGCTTCCATCAGGAGAATGGTCGATGGACGAGATCACCGGCTGCCGCGTGTAGACCGGGGGATGCGCCGCGTCGTAGTTCACCACGGCGTTCACCGGGGTGTCGTCGTGGGCTCCTTCGGCGATCCAACGCTTCAGCAGATCAACCTCGGTTGAGGACAGCGGGGGCTTGCCCTTCGGCATTTCAGATTCGCCCTTCTTCGGGGTGACCTGCTCGACGAGGTAACTCGCCTCCGGCTTCCCGGCGACCAGTGCCGCCTTGCCGCTGTCACCGGCGACGAAGAGCCGCTTGAACTCGGTCATGACAAAACCGCCTTTGTCCTTGGCCGGCTGGTGGCATCCCTCGCAGTTGGCCTGGAAGATCGGCCGGATCTGCCGATGGAAACTAACCGGCTTCGACGGATCGATCTTGGCGGCGACGGCGGGCGCGGCCATCGCGGATCGCGACAACACGACGACCGCGACGGCGAGCAACATTTTGAATCGGGCGCTTAACATGGGCTCAGGCCGGCTCCGTCAATGCTTCCATGCAAAATTCCGCGGAAGCGCAAAAAGACGGGGCTGGATGAGGGACAACCTAGAGATCACAAAGACACGAGTCCATTCTCGAAACCGCAAACTTCTTCTCTATTTTCAAAAACGGATTACCGCTCGGGGAGTTGCCAGAGGGAGCGGACGAAATCTCAGGCGGTAGGGCGAAGGCTCCGGCCGAGCCGCCTAGTGGCTTTCAAGAATCAGGAACCGCTGTTCCGGGGAGCCCATCGCCGATTGGGACCTTCGTGAACTGCCGCTGTTGCGGGCTGTTTTGCAGAGCGTTTCCCGGCGGCTCGGCAGGAGGTGTTGCCACACGGGCATCGCCCTGCCTTCGAAGCTCGCCCCACTTCCGCCGTGACGCCGCTTCGCCGTCGGCGTTAGCTCCGCACCCATGTCTACGGCCACCGCGCTCCCCTCACCTGCCATCACGCTTCCGGACGGAGGCCAGTTTCCCTCCGTCGGCCTCGGTATGTGGAAGATGCCCAAGGCGGAGCTGCCTTCCCTCGTGCAGGAAGCCATCCGCATCGGCTATCGCCACCTCGATTGCGCCTGCGACTACGGCAACGAACCGCAGGTCGGCGAAGGCATCGCCTCAGCGCTCGGTGCCGGCCTCTGCCGCCGCGACGATCTCTGGGTCACCTCCAAGCTCTGGAACACCTACCACGAGCCCAAGCACGTCCGTGCCGCCTGCGAACGTTCCCTGCGCGACCTGAAGCTCGACGTCCTCGACCTCTACCTCGTCCACTTCCCCATCGCCCTGGCCTACGTGCCCTTCGACCTGCGTTATCCGCCGGAATGGTTCTTCGATCCGAAGGCGCCGAATCCCGCGATGAAACCCATCGACGTGCCCTACGCCGACACGTGGGGCGCCATGGAGGAACTGCAACGCGCCGGACTCGTGAAACGCATCGGCGTGTGCAACCTGAACATCTCGCTGCTGCGCGACCTGCTGGCCCAGTGCTCCATCCGGCCGGCCGTGCACCAGATGGAATTGCATCCCTACCTCACGCAGCCGCGCCAGCTCCGCTACTGCGCCCAGGAAAAGATCGCCGTCACCGCCTTCTCGCCGCTGGGTGCTCCCTCCTACCTTCCGCTAGGCATGGCCACGCCGGAAGAAAACGTTCTGCACGATCCCGTCGTCACCGGCATCGCCGCCGCGCACGGAAAGACCGCCGCGCAGGTCGCGCTGCGCTGGGGCGTGCAACGCGGCTGCTCCGTCATTCCCAAGACCCAGTCCCCTGCCCGACTCGCGGAAAACCTCGCGCTCTTCGACTTCGCCCTGTCTGCCGACGAGATGGCGGCCATCGACCGCCTCGACCGCCACCGCCGCTTCAACGACCCCGGCCACTTCGCCGAGAAAGCCTTCAACACCTTCTTCCCGATTTTCGACTGAGCCGTCCTCGGTCAGCTGGGAAATGACGCTGACGCGCCGAGGCGCAATGCGCCGTCGCCCAATCATCACTGTGCATTGCCCAGCACACGACAGTCATGTGAAAAGGGGTCAGTCCTCACATTCGACACTCCTTCGTTTTGGCGGTGAGTTGCGAGATATAACTGGCGCTGCCCATCGCCAGCCGGTTGGCGATCCACTGCCGCGTCATGGGTGTTTCCTCGCGCAGGCGCACGGCTAGTCGGGCCTTGTTTGGATCGCCCTTGGGCCGCGCCACCACTTCCGCCTCGCTCCAGCCCTGCGCGGCCAGCCACTCCTGCACCAGCCGTTCCGCCCTGTGCCCGTCGGTCTCGTTCCTTTCCCGCGCCAGTTCGTGCGCCTGGCCGGCCCGGCCCAATCGTCCGGCCAGTCGTTGCGCGAAGTCCGCGGCGCCCAGTTTCCAGCCCCGCCGAAACACCGCCCACGATTCCGCCGGGTCGCCCTCCTTGCGCCGCTCCTCCAATCGCGCCCGGAACTCGATGCGCCCTTCCGCCGTGTCCGCCTGGATGCCGTGCTCGCCCAGCAACCGGTCCACGCGGAGCCACTCCGGCCGCCGTCCCGGCGCGAGATAGAGCGGGTAGCTGCTCCACGCGTAGGCTGAGAGCGGCTGGTCCAGCGCGACCAGCCCGGCCCGCGCCGGGTTCAAATGCACGTAGTCGCAGGCGATGCGCAGGTAATCGCCGCCGCGCTCGTCGATGACCAGCGACTTGTAGCGTCCGCTGAAGAGATGGCCGAAGAGTTGGTGGCGGCGGTTGAACCGCCCGGTGTAGGTGCCGAGCAACCACTTCATTCCGGCCACAAGATTGGGCCGGGGCGTTTCGGCCACGAGATGAAAGTGATTGCCCATGAGGCAAAAGGCGTGGACCCGCCAGCCGGTCTTTACGCACGCCTCGCCGAGCGTGTCCACGAACGCGCGGCGGTCGGGGTCATCGCGGAAGATGGCTTCGCCATGGTCGCCACGGCTCATCAGGTGATAGATGGCTCCCGGATATTCGACACGCAAGGGACGGGGCATGACGGTTCCTTTGGATTTGAGTTCAACGCGACTCGCGCAGGGCGCGTGGCGATTGTCAATTGTGAGGACTGACCCCTTTTCAGCGCTGTTAAACTGATTCAGGAGCTTCGGTGCTGTCTTTGCGGCAATGAATCCGCAGAAAATGGCGACGACCGCCAAAAGAAAGCATCTTCGGACGGCATTCATTGATCCGAAAGGTCTGGGTGCAGAGGAACGGAAGAGTGTAAACGCTCGGTAAAGCACTTTTTGTGCGTGAAGAGCTTCTGCTGCTCGCCATCCATGTCCCCTGTTGATGCGATCAACTGGACTGCGTCTGTATGGCGCAAGGGTTGTCCACAGAAGCAACAACACACAGTCATTGGATTATTTCCATCCATAATTTTTTGCCAATCGATCAAGTGACTTTTGGGACAGGTTCTCAAATGTCGTAATGATACCTCGTTCACCAGATACCACTACGCTGGATCGGCCAGCTTCGTTCGTCAGGATTCTTACCATCGCCCCATCGGCTTGGATCATTGCTCGCCCTCCTTGTTGAACTGCGGCGACCCCCGCCTCACTCAAGACACCGCCGCGTGTCGCTGCTGCACCTGCAATTCTTTCAGCGCCATGAGCTGTCGTCTGGAGTGTCGTCTTTGCGGCCACTGCTTCGCATTTCTCAGCTGTCTTCGCCATCTTCGCGGCTTTTCCGGCACGGGCCACATCGTCGAGTGCGCCCACCCCCGTGAAGTTCAGGCCAGCTTCGCAAACGCTCAACAGCACGTTTCTGGCGGCATCCAATGCGACGTCCCCCACCCGCGCATATGGATTCCCGTCCGCGTCGTTCAGAGGAGTGAGTCCCGTGCCGCTACGCTGCCGTTGGGCAAGATTGGTAAGATGGAAATCTTTGTCGACTCCGCCGGACTGGCTATTGCCAAGGAAGAAACCCCGGAACAATTCGATCCACGTTGCTCCGCTAAGATACCCGATGGTCTCGAGTCCATTTGGATCGATAAAGTTGACCGGATCATTGCCCACAAACCCGTAGATATTGATCCCTCCGGCCTCGCGGATGGGGTCGCGGTTGAGCCATTTCTGGGTGGTGGGGTTGTAGAAACGGTAGCCGTAATGGTTGAGGCCGGGGCCGGCGAGCCATTCCTTGGAGGAGAACCGGAACGGGTTCTGCCCGGACATCCAGCCGCTGGTGCCGAGGTCACGGCCGAAGGGATCGTATTTGTATTCACCCGCCAGCCCGCCCCACTGGTCCATCAGGCCGGTCACGTTGCCGTTGCCGTCGTTGTGGTAGAAGGCGGTCTGCGATCCGCCCGAGGATTGCTGGCTCATGGCCACGAGGCCGCCGACGCCCCCGGCACCGCCGGGAACTCCGCTCAGGTCGTTGCCCCGGGTGAAGTAGGTGGTCTGGTAGGGGGTTCCTCCGGAATACTTCCGCAAGGCGACCGGAGTCATCCCGTCGTAGAGGTAGCCGACGTTCTCGGAGAGATACCATCCGCCGTAATAGGAATACCACGAATAGGTCCGCCGAACCTTCAGCCGGCTCAGGCCGTCATACTCGAACTCCACCCAGAACCGTTTCCATTCCGGGGTGTAGACGGCGTCCGACTTGACCGACACGAGCCGGTCACGATCGTCGTAGGTGTAGAAGGTGTCCCACGAGTCCGGATACGGGGTGTAGTCGAACTTGTAGGTCGGGTTCCCGTTCGCGTCGTGGTAGAACCCCGCCTGGCCGGCGGTCGTCGCGCGGTTCAGCCCGGCCCAGTCGTGGGCGAAGGTTTCATACCCCGCACCCGTCGAACGGGTCGTGATGTTCTCCGCCAAGTCCTGGGTGTAGGCGAACTGCTGCCCGTAGACGCTGTTGCCCGACGAGTCCTTGGTGGACGCGGTGGCCAGTTCACCGCCGTATCCGTAGCCGTAGTCGAGCTGCTCGTTGAGCCGGTTGGTGCTGCCTTCCTTGGCGGTGGCTTGGTTCAATTGGCCGATTGGATCGTAGCCGAAGGGACCCTGCGTGCCGGGGACACGGACTTCGTTCAACTTGGCCTCGGCATCCGCGACCAAGGCGAGGAGGCAAAAGGTGAGGATGAAGTGAAAGCGGCTCACGATCCAACGTTCAACGCCCGTCGGCATCACGCGTGCCTTGATTGGCGTGTCGAGTAAAAATCTGGAAGACGGGGGGAATCAAACGACGTATTCCTTTCCATCAATCGACAGAGTGTAGGCTTCGTAGGCTGGGTCATTTGCATAAACAATCAGCACGTCACCATTCGAGAACCCCAACTCAAGAGTTCCGTCAGTATCACATTTCACGCGATCAATTCGATGACAAAGCAGTCGAACCAATTGAGAATTAGCTAGGGGAAACTCAAGGGCCGGCACTTGGGGCAACAGAACCTCTTGAGCGATGCGAAAGGGTGCCGAAAAGCTCAATCTGCTTCCGTTCTCAAAACGCAAGCTGACTGTGGATAACCCATGACAAAGCGACTCAAGGTCACTACCCATAAGGCCGTTGATGATCTCTATAGATGGAGGTGGATACATAGTAAGCTAGTTATCAAAAGGTCCACTGTAGCCTTCAGGAAACTCGACATGGTAGTCTGATCGTCCTGCCGCTGGCTTGCCGGTGCTCGGATTGATTCCCTGCATTCCACCATTGTCCAAAGGCTTTTCGATTTTCCAAGTTTCCAAGTCGCACCCTTCATGGACGAAGGGGGGCGTTCAATTTCCAAAGTCTTCTCCGTCTTTTTCCTGACCTAGAAAACGAAAACCGAAGTCTCGTTTCCACTTTCCCATACTTTGATTGTCATTCTCTCGGTCTGCAAAATCATTTCTCAGGTCTCGTTTGCGGCAAACGAAGTTTTGTTCGCCATTTTTAAGACTTTGTTTGTCGTTTGTAAGCTCTTGTCCGTCGTTTCTTTGATCTTCTTTGCCATTTTCCAGATCTGGTTTTTGACTAATCAACCTTTGTAATACCGATTGAAGGATTCACATCCCCTTTTCCTCCCCAATAGTCACTGTTTTCAAGTCGCACTCGTCATGGACGAAGATTCTTTTTCAATTTCCAAAGTCTCAAACAACGGCGCGACCCTCTACGGCCCGACCAATGACGGCAAGATCTTCGGCTGGCGTTACCGCGGCTACATCCCGACGGGCTTCGTTGCCGTTCCCCTGAACCGGCGGTAGCTCGCATAACGCTGCGGCGGCGCACGCCGCCGCAGCTCTCCCCAAATGAAGACCTCGATTTGCCATCGCTCGCCGCAGGGCTTCACCGTGGTCGAGCTTCTCGTCGTCGTCGCGATCATCGGCGTCCTTGCGGCGATTCTCCTGCCGGTTCTCTCCAAGGCCAAGTCGCGCACCCAAACAACCGTCTGCCTGAACAACCTCCGGCAGCTTACCGTGGCCTTCCATGGATACGTTGACCATGAGGGCGGCGGCGACAGGATCATGGAAAACCAACGCGCAGCCGGCTTCTACCAACGAGGTGGTCAGCAAGCGTCAGCCGGATGGCTGGCTGGAAGCATGTCCTATGAGACCGGCGTGGGATAGGGTCCTCTCACCGAATCAACCAACTGGGCGCTTTTCGGGACAACCAGCGCGACCGACACCACTTTCGGGTCCTACTACTCGGGAAGACCAGAAAGCAGGGCCAACGGCTCCATAGGGCGCTACGTCGGAGACCCACGCGTCTACAAATGCCCGGCGGACGAAAGCTACGTGGTTATTGATGGTCAAAAGGAGAGCCGTGTCCGCAGCTACTCAATTAGTCCGGCCATGAATGCGAAGGCTGGAAACATCGAAAGCAAATTGCTGAAGAGGATCAGCCAGATCCGCGATGCAGCAGGGACAATCCTCTTCATCGATGAGCACGAGGATTCGATCAGCGATACCTTTTTTGAAGCTGGCTACCATCGGAATGATAGAGATGGGAGCACTGCCACCTATTGGTGGTCATGGCCGACGGCCCGGCACCTTGGCGCGGGGAGCATTTCCTTTGTGGACGGCCACACGGAGACTCGCAAACGGAAGAATCCGAGGACCCTGTTTCCCGTCAACCGCAAGCGCTACGAGTTACGTGACCGGGGCTTCGAGACAATCTTTGGCGACAACTTGGACCGCACGTGGATGCTGAGGCGCTTTTTCCAGGACTTCGATCGATAGATCCTGTCGGCTCCCCGTTCAGACGTCGGTGAGCCGTCCCGTCGAGTCGCCGAAGCGTTCGAGGCTCTTCGCTCCCATGCGGTCGGCGAGGCTGAGGAAGAGGTTCGAGGTCGGCTTGGAGCCGTGGTTGACATGACGGCCCGAGGTCAGAGTGCCGCCGCCGCCGCCGGCAAGGACGATGGGGAGGTTCGTATGCGTGTGCCGGTTGGCGTCCGCGTTGCCGCCGCCGTAGACGATCATCGAGTTGTGCAGGAGCGACTGGCCGTCGACGTCCTTGGTCGCGTCCAGCTTCTCCAGGAACTTCGCGAACTGCTTCACATACCATTGGTCGATGGAGGCGATCTTCTGGATCTTCGCCGCGTCGTTCTGGTGGTGCGAAAGGTCATGGTGGCCCTCGGGAACGCCCAGGTCGGCGAAGGAGCGGTTGCTGCCGTCGTGCGCGAGAAGCATCGTGGCCACGCGGGTGGAATCGGTCTGGAAGGAGAGCACCATCATCTCATACATCAGCTGGATGTGCTGGCCGTAGTCGGTCGGGATTCCGGGCGGCGTGTCGATGCCGGGATCCTTGGCCGCACCGAACTTCTCGGCCTTCTGGATGCGGATTTCGATCTCGCGGATGCCGGTCAGATACTGGTCGAGCTTGCCGCGGTCGCCGGCATCGAGGCGGCGTTCCATCCCGCGCGCGTCTTCCAGCACGAAGTCGAGGACGGAGCGCTGTTCCTGCCGGCGGAGCTGGAGGCTCGCGGCCCGGTCGCCGGCGGCGCCGGTGCCGAAGAGCCGTTCGAAGACCAGGCGCGGATTCACCTCGGCCGCGACGGGGGTCGAGGGGGAACTCCACGAAAGATTGTGCTGATAGGCGCAGGCGTATCCGGAATCGCACGCACCGGAATAACGGCCGGCGTCGCAGGTCAGTTCGAGCGAGGCGAAGCGGGTGAGATGCCCGACTTCGCGGGCGATGGCCTGGTCGATGGAGACGCCGGCCCGCAGGTCGGTGGCGCTCTTCTTGAGGCGCACGCCGGTGAGGAAGACGCCGTTGCCACGCGCGTGGTCACCACCGCCGTCGGCTCCGCCTTCCGCCGCGCGGTGGTCGAGGCCGCCGAGGATCTGGAGACGGTTGCGGTGCGCTTCGAGCGGCTTGAGCGTGGCGCCCAGCTCGAACTCCTTGCCCTCGCCCTTGGGCCACCAGGCGGAAGGGATCGCGCCATTGGGGAAGAACACGAAGGCCGTCCGCAAGGGCGCGCCCGAAGCGGTGACTCCGGGACTGGTCGCGCCCAGCGCCGAGAACGGCCGGAGCGAGGCAAAGGCGGGAAGCGCGATCGCGGTCCCGAGACCACGCAGGAAGGTGCGGCGGCTCAGGCTCAGGCGGCGTTCGGCGAGGAGGTTGGCGGGAGTCTTCATGGCTTGATTCGGGCATCGGCGCGTTGCTTCACGGCCGGGTTTGCGGGCGACGGTTTGGCGGTTCCGCCGGTCCGGGTTTTCTGGAAGGGAGCAGATTCGATGATGCTGCTAAAGAGATCGGCGGGTCGGCCGTCGGCCTGGACGAGCCGGGCCACGATGCGGTCGACCGTATCGACATCGTGATATTCCAAGCCACGCCCGAGGGCGTAGGTGAGGAGCTTCTCGGTGACCGTGCGGTAGAAGTCCTCCGCGTGCGCCGTGGCCAAGATCTTCTTCAACTCGCCGATCTGGGTGAACTTCTCGCCTGACATCAGGGTCGCCGTCGCATCGATCGGGATCCCCTGCTCCTCGTCGCGCCACATGCCCATGGCGTTGAAGTTCTCCAACGCAAGGCCGAGCGGGTCCATGCGGTTGTGGCAACTGCTGCAAAGCGGCTGTTCCCGGTGCAGCGCCAGCGTGTCTCGAAGGGAAAGCTTCTTGCCCTTGATGGCCTTGGCCGCGTCCTCCAGCGGCGGAATGTCCGGCGGGGCGGGCGGCGGCGGGGTGCCGAGAAGGTTTTCGAGAATGAACAGGCCGCGCTTTACCGGCGAGGTGCGCGTGGGATTGGAGGTCACGGCCAGCAGCGTTCCCTGGGTGAGCAGTCCGCCGCGCGCACTGTCCGCAGGGAGTTTCACGAGGCGCATCTCGTCGCCGGTGACGTTGAGATTGGTCAGGCCGTAGTGTTTGGCGAGGCGCTCGTTGAGGAAGGTGTAATCGCTGTCGAGCAGCTCCTTGAGGCTGCGGTTTTCACGGATGACATGGGCGAAGGTCCGCTCGGTTTCCTGCCGCATGGCCCGGCGGAGATCGCCCGTCAGCTCGGCGCGCTGGCCCTGGCCAAACCGGCGGGTAAAGACGGACCGCAGGCTTTCCATTTCCTTGCGCTCATCCGCCGTCAGCTCGGCTTCGGGTTTGCCACGGAGCTCGAACAGGCGGGCCCGACGTTTCTCGGCCTCCGGATCCGGCTTGGCTTCGCGGGCGAGGACCTGACGGGAGTCGATCACGACGGCTTCGATGTCACGGGCCTGGAGCCATTGGCCGACGAAGTTTTTGATCAACCCGTCGAAGCGCGAATCCTTCATCATGCGATCCACCTGGGCGGTCAGGTTCGCGCGAAGTTTCCGCTCGCCGGCGAGACGGAACAGTTCGGCATCCGGCATGGTGGACCAGAGGAAATAGGAAAGCCGCGAGGCGAGGGCGTATTCGTCGACCAGCGGGTGGGTTCCATCCTTGGGAAGGGCTTCCATGGCTTCTTCACGGAAAAGAAAACGCGGAGAAGCCAAGACGGCGACCATCGCCTGGCCGACGCCCGCTTCGAAGGTCTTGCCCGGCTGCTGGTAGGTGGCCTCGGCCAGCGCGGCCAAGCGGTCGAGCGTCCGTTCGTCGACGGGACGGCGATAGGCCTTGGTCGCGAACGGAGCGAGCAACTCGCGGGCAGACTGGCGTTTGGCGGCGGGAGCTTCGGGCGTGTCCTTGGGGAAGAACTTCGCATAGCCGGCGGGACGAACCCAGTGCTCCTTCTCCAACGGACCGACCACGGTGACCGATTCGATCCGGAAGGTGAGCGAACGAATGCGCTTCTGGTCGGGCGTCAGCGGCTCGACGGAGAACGACAGTTCATGTGATCCCGCCTTCCACGTTCGATCGAACTCGTAGCGCAGGGCGCGTCCGCCTTCGCGCGTAAACTCCTTGTCGAGCAAGGCGTCTCCGTCCGCCCGAAAACCGAGCCGCGCTTTGTTGTAGTCGAACTGGTTGTCGACGAACCGCTCGTTGGCCGAGAGGTTCAGCACGAGCTGGTAGCGACCGGGCTTGGTGATCTTGACCATGTTCGTCACCGAGTTCGTCTCGTAGTAGGAAAGCGAGAGCGTGTTGCCGTTGGCGGAGAGGCCTTCCCGCGCGAACTCGCGGCCGGCCACGATCTGTTCCGCCGGAACGTAGGGCACCACCGGGATGGCGCGGGTGATGATCGACCTCGCGGCGGCGAGATACTTCTCCAGCAGCATCGGCGAAAGGGTCAGCACGTCGCCGATGTTGTCGAAGCCATGGCCCGAATCATCCGCCGGAAACTCGGCCGCCGTGTCGAACTCCACCCCGGTCAGGTCACGGATGGTGTTCCGATACTCGGTGCGGTTCAGGCGACGCACGGTCACCTTGCCCGGATCGGGATTCTTCGGGTCGACATGGAACACGCCCGCCTTGATCCAGGCCTCCAGCTTCAGCTTTTCCGCCGGTGTAGGCTGCGGTTTCTTCGGAGGAGGCATCAGGCCCGACCGGACGTTCTTGAGCGCATGCAGCCAAAGATCATGGCTGCCGAGCAGGGCTTCATCCGAGCCGAACTTGTCCAAGGCGACCTTGCCCTTGTCCATGCCGTCGCCGTGGCAGTCGTAGCAATACTCCTTCAGCAGGGGCTCGATCTCCTTGCGATACTGGTCCAGCGCGAGCCGCGCGGGGATCGGCTCCGCCATGATGGTTCCGCAGGCAAAAACAAGAAACGCAGCCAGCGCAAAGCCGGTCTTGGCTCCGATAAGGGCAGCGAACGCATCAATGAGTTGAAACCTGCGCATACAGTGAGAAGACACGATGATCGCACACGGCTCCCGGGCTGCAAGGCCGGTTACCGAGCATTCAGAACAAAATCCCGGGAGGAGTCCCCGATCCACTGCCGCGCGATTTCGCCGCCCATCCGACCGACGACGCTGGCACCGATGGATTTGAACGCCGACCCGGTCATCCACAGCTCCCGCGGCGTCGGCTTCGCCGGCTGGATCGGCGGCGGGGCGGCGTTCAATCGGGCGTTGAGCGCGGAGGAGATGGGAAACCTCGCGGCATTGGCGAAGGGCGGGCCGGTTCCGACGCCGCCCGCGCTTCACGCTGAAGGCACGGCAGAATCGCCACCCTTGTCCCTCTTACTTACCTCCGGCAAACCCACAACCATACCGTCCGACCACAGCTTTGAATCTTTTGAAAAAAATTGAACCGGCTGGTCG
>CANJSG010000030.1 GCA_947476875.1 Verrucomicrobiota bacterium
GCTCGTCGTAGCCGTAGTCGAGGAAGACGGTTTTCACCCCGGCGGCCGCACCGCAGTCGATGTCGCGCCAGCGATCGCCGACCATCCAGCTTTGCCCGAGCTCGAGGCCCAGTTCACGAGCGGCGCGGAGGAGCATTCCGGGTTTGGGTTTACGGCAGTCGCAGTCGGATTTGCCTTGGCAGGGATGGATGCAGACTTCGACGCGGTCGATGGGCAGGCGGCGGAGCATTTCGGCGTGGATGGCGTCCAAGGCGGCCTGCGGCAAGGTCCCGCGGCCGACGTCGGGTTGGTTGGTGGCGACGATGAGGATAAAGCCAGCAGCCTTCAGCTTGGCGCAGGCTTCTTCGACACCGGGCAGCAGTTCGAACTCGGCGACGCTGGTTGGCGGATACGGTTTGTTGTCGCGGACCAACGCGCGGTTGATCACGCCGTCGCGGTCGAGAAACACGGCGCGAAGAAGTGGAGGCGAAGAAGACATGGCCACGCGGACAATTCAGTTCCTTGCCGGACAGACAGCCCGAAAAGACGGGCAACCACAGATGGACACAGATTCACACAGATAAAGCCAAAGAGGAACCGCAGTCCCTGAAGCCCATCTGTGTTGATCTGTGTCCATCTGTGGTGAATTCCGGGCTTTGGCTTGTGCCGGGCTACTTGGTCGATTCCCACTTCGTCCGGTTCACCTTGAGCGCGGGATGCGAGACCAGCAGGTGCCAGACGACGGCCTGGAAGGCTTCGGCGTGCGGGGTGGTGTGTTCGCCGTTGACCGTGGGGACGATGACGACAGCGGTCGCTTCCTTGGCCGTGTAGCCGCCGTCGCGGCCGACGATGCCGCAGACGGCCGCGCCGCGTTCTTTCGCGAGCTGGATGGCGGACACGAGGTTCGGGCTGACGTTCTTTTCCAAGTTGCCGCCGCCGACGGAGAAGATGAGGAGGCCGTCCTTGGCATTGAGCCGGCTGCCCTTGAGCCATTCGGAGAAGACCGTGGCCCAGCCCTCGTCGTTGGTGCGGGCGGTGAGTTCGGAGACGTTGTCGGTCGGGGCGTAGGCCTCGAAGCCGCAGATCTTGCGGAAGTCGTTCACCGCATGGCTGGCGTTGGCCGCGCTGCCGCCGACGCCGAGGAGGAAGAGGCGTCCGCCGCCGTCGCGCACCTGGGCGAGGGTGACGGCGAGGTTCTCGATGGCGGCGACGTCGAGCTGTTGGACGACCTGGATGGTTTCCGCGAGGTATTGCTGGGTGAAGCTCATGAAATGGTAGGGCCAGTAAACCGCAGGCCTCTGGAATTGGCAGAGGAATTTTTCAGATCTCATGGCTGGACCGACAAACAATTAACCCGCGCCCGAAACGCTCAATCCAAAGCCGCTGGCTATCGGCTGCGGATGAAGAGTTTCCCTGGCAGCTGCTTGATCATCCGCTTCATTTCCAAGCCGAGCAGGGTGACGGAGACGACGGAGCTGGGGAGGCCGCTGCGTTGGATGAGTTCGTCGATGGTCGTCTCCGTCTCGCTGAGGAGGCCGTAGAGGAGCTGCTCGTTTTCGGAGAGCGTGATTGCCGGAAGTTGGCCGGTCTCGGCCGCGCTGGCCGGACGGTTGGACGCGGGGAAGAGATATTCGAACTCGCTCAGGATATCCTCCAGTCCTTCGCAGAGTTTCGCTCCTTTCTTGATGAGATCATGGCAGCCCTTGCTGCGCGGGGAATCGATGCGGCCCGGGACGGCGAAGACCTGTCGGCCGTAGTCGGTGGCCATGTTGGCGGTGATGAGCGCGCCGCTGGTGAGGTTCGCCTCGACGACGACGGTGCCGAGGGTCATGCCGGCGACGATGCGGTTGCGGATGGGGAAGGACTGTTTGTCGGCCTTACGGTTGAAGGGGAACTGGGTGATGAGCGCGCCTTGCCCGTCCTCCGCGATGCGGTGGAAGAGGTCTTTATTCTCGGCTGGGAAGACCAGGTTTATGCCCGTTCCCAACACGGCGATGGTGCGGCCCTTGGACTGGAGCGCGCCTTGGTGCGCGGCGGTGTCGATGCCACGGGCTCCTCCGCTCACGACGGTCACGCCCACGTAGCCCAACTGGTAGGCGAGCTTGCGGGCGGTCTCGGTGCCGTAGGGCGTGACCATCCTCGAACCGACGAGCGCGACGGCGTGGTGATCCTTCTCCGTCAGCGCGCCCTTCACATAGAGCACGACGGGCGGATCGTAGATCTCCTTCAGCGACGGCGGATAGAGCGCGTCATCGCCGGTGAGGACATGGCAGCCGAAGTCCGCGATGCGTTTGAGTTCACCGGCAAGATCGACCGTCGTCTCCCAACCGGCGATCGAATCGGCGATCTCGGTGCCGATGCCGGGCACGGCCTGAAGCTGGTTACGGCTGGCGCGGAGGATGGACGGGGCGTCGCCGAAGTGGTCGATCAGCTTGCGTAGGCGAACCGGCCCGACGTGTTCGACCATGTTGAGGGCGATCAACGCTTCCTTGGGGTCCATGGAGCAGAGCAAACCGCGAAGCGCGAAGCGCGGCAAGCATCGCGACTCTTGATGGCGCCTCCCGGTTCCGGATCGGAAGTGGCTCCGCCGCCCTCGGCTGTCCCTGTTCTGCGGGCGCCTGTCGGACCGGACACCGACGAAGGCGCCAGTGCCACGGCCCGTCGGGCTACGCCGCCAATCTTGCGTCGCCGGGGAACCGGCCTCTAGCCTGCGCCGTGCGTCTCCTCGACCGATACCTGCTGCGCGAACTGCTGATCCCGTTGATCGGCTGTCTCGTGGGGTTCCTGGTCTTCCTCATCTCCTTCGACGTCTTCGCCATGCTGGAGAAGTTCCGCGACGCGCAGATGGGGCCGTCCGCGATCGCCCGGTATTACCTCTACGCGATGCCGGGGTTCCTGAACCTGATCCTGCCGATGTCGCTCCTGCTGGCGCTGCTCTACTCGCTGACGAACCATGCCAAACACCATGAGCTGACGGCCATGCGCGCCGCCGGGATCAGCACTTGGCGCATCACGGTGCCGTATCTCGGCGTCGGGGTGATCGCGAGTTTCCTGCTGCTCTCGGTCAACGAGTGGTTCGCGCCGGACAGTCCGGCAAGGGCGGCGGCGATGCTGGACAAGGGTTCAGGAAAACTGTCCAAGGACGACTGGCGGCCGCACATGGTTTTCCGCAACGCGCGCGACGCCCGGACTTGGTCGATCGAGTCCTGCAACATCCGCACGGCAGAAATGATCCGCCCCTTGATCCTGTGGGAAACGCCCGATGGTGGCCGCCGCGAGATCTACGCGGAGAGGGCGCGCTTTGAGGACGGGAGCTGGGTATTCTTCACCGTGCGCGATGTCCGCTACCGCAACGCCGCCGATGCGATCTCGGATCCGCCGGTGATGACCAATCGGCTGGCCTTCTCGGACTGGCGCGAGACGCCGGAGTTCATCCGCAGCGAGGTCAAGATCGCAGGCCTTTCCAATGAGCGGGCCACGAAGGGCGCGCAGTTGTCGCTCACCGAGATCCGGACCTACCTCGCGCTGAATCCGGAACTTCCGCCAGGCAGGCAGGCACTGCTCCAGACTCAGTTCCACGCGCGGCTGGCGGAGCCATGGCGCTGCGTCGTGGTGGTGTTCATGGCGGTGCCGTTCGGGATGCCTTCAGGCCGAAGGAACCCGGTCGTCGGCGTAGCCAGCAGCATCTTCATCGCCTTCGCTTTCTTTATCGTGCAAAGGCTCGCACTGGCGCTGGGCACGGGCGGCTACCTGCCGCCCGGGATCTCCGCATGGGCGCCCAATGTCGCCTTCAGCGCGCTGGGGCTTTGGCTGACCAAACGGGTGGGCTGAGGCCGAGGGCCATCCGCCAACGGCGCGAAGCCGATAAACCACGGGATCCTTGATCCTACCGCAGGGCTTCGGTAGCCGGAACTTCGGCGAGCGACTTCACGGCCCAGTCGGGTTTGTGCTCCCTCAATTGGTCCACGGTGAAATGCCCGGTGGCCACCGCAAGGACGCGGGCGCCGATGGCCCGGCCGCATTCGATGTCGAGCGGGGTGTCGCCGATGACGAGGATCTCGTCGCCGGACAACTCGCGCTTCATCCGGTCGGAACCGCGCTTCTGGGCGACGCGCGCGATCTCATTGCGGTTCTCATGGTCGTCGGCAAAGGCCCCGAACTCGAAGTCGTTCCAGAGGCCGAAGTGGCCGAGCTTGATCTCGGCTCCGCGCCGGATGTTGCCGGTCAGCAAACCAAAGCTCGGACGCTCCGGCTGAGCGCGGAGGTCGGCCATGAAAGGTCCCACTCCCTCGAAGATCCCGCCGCCAACCCTGCCAAGAATGTGCTGCAGCCAGCCAAGGTAGCAGGCGAAGAAGCGGTCAAAGTCGGCCGGCGTCGGCTCATGGCCGTGGGCGCGGAGAATCTGCCTGGCCAGGCCGGTATCGGTGCGGCCGGCGAAGGACACGCCACGCACGGCCGCCGGATAGTGGAAGACTTCGCGAAAGGCTTCGCCAAAGGCGGTGATGCCGGCCGCGTTGGTGTGGATGAGCGTGCCGTCGATGTCGAAAAGGACGAGTCGGACCATGGAGCGCGCAAGCTAGGGAACACGCGCTGTGGCCGCAAACGGAGTTTCCAGAAACCCAGGGGTCCTGCTAGACACCCTCCCTGTGAAGGCCGCCGGTCACTTTGAACGCATGCTCCGCAAGGCCAACGCCGCCTTCACGCTTGTGGAGTTGCTGGTGGTCATCGCCATCATCGCGATCCTCGCCTCGCTCCTGCTCCCGGCGCTGAGGACCGCAAAAAGCCGGGCGGCCGCCACCGTCTGCAAGTCGAACCTGAAGCAGTGGCTCATGGCCACGCACCTCTACGCCCAAGGCCACGACGATCTCCTGCCGCCCGACGGTTTGGCCTATCCTCCGGCAGGCGAACCGAAGGGGAGTTGGCTGAACTTGCTACCAAGGGAGATCAACTTGACGGCCTACAACGGCCAGGATTGGAGGACGAACCCGCTGACCCGGATGTCCACGACGATTTGGCTTTGCCCCGCAAACACCAACCGCTCGGACGGGATCAACCTGTTCCACTACGCGATCAACGGGAACATCAACAACCGCAGCGCAAACGGCCGGGAAACAAAAATGGTGGAGATCAGGGAGCCGGTTTCCACCGCCTGGATGTTCGACAACCAGCACCGGCGCGCTTGGGGAACGAAGAACGCCGTCCACACGAACGCGCACGACAAGGCCGCGCACCTCGGCTTCTTCGACGGGCACGTGAAGGCGTTCAAACTGGCGGACTATTGGGATCTGAAGAAGAACGAAGGCAGGACCAACAACCCGGCGATCGTTTGGGATCCTTGAAGGTCCACTCCGGAAGAAAGACCAGGGAAGCAGCCTGCCCGGGGTCAGTTCTTCTCTTGGAGCCGCCGCATCCGCGATTCCCGCCAGCGAGCACGGTGGTTCATGATCCAATCGGTCAACGCCCGCTCGAAGCCCACGTCATACCCGGCCTTTTCCGATTCGATCCACTTGTGCCGCAGGATCTCCTCACGCTCCGCCTGATACTCGCGGTAGAGCGAGGATTTCCGGACCAGGTCATTTCCCGAAATACTGTCTTGGACCTGATTACCCATGGTGGCGGAAACAGCAGACACGATGTTCAAAATTTATCCATCACTTGCCGGTGTTCAATCGGTATCTGCGCGTAAAAATTAATCCACTTCCGAAATCTGACCGCGAAAAGATTCCAGGACACCACGCATCGGACCGGGACATCACGCCCCGAGTTGCTTGCGTAGCAGCCTGCCCAGCTCGAGAAACACCGCCGCTGGGGCGCTGTCGGGTTCGCCGACCGTGATCGGGACTCCCTTGTCGCCGCCTTCGCGGATCGACGTGAACAGCGGGATCTCCCCAAGGAACGCCACCTTCTGCCGCTCGGCTTCGGCCTTGCCGCCACCGTGACCGAAGATCTCGACCCGGGACCCGTCCGGAGCGGTGAAGTAGCTCATGTTTTCCACGATGCCGAGGATGGGCACGCTGACCTTGGTGAACATGTTGATGCCCTTGCGCACGACGCCGAGCGAGGCTTCCTGCGGCGTGGTCACGATGACTCCGCCGTCTAGGGGAACGGTCTGGCAGAGGGACAACTGCGCATCACCGGTGCCGGGCGGCAGATCGACGAGGAGGTAGTCGAGTTCACCCCAGTCCACTTGTCCGATGAACTGCTGGATGGTTTTCTGGATCATGGGCCCGCGCCAAATGACCGGTTGGTCGTCCTCGATCAGGAAGCCCATGCTCATGAGCTTCACGTCGTGGTTGACGGGCGGAACGAGCTTCTCGTCCTCGTTGACGTAAGGCCGGCCGTGCACGCCCATCATCAACGGGATGCTGGGCCCGTAGATGTCGCAGTCGAGCAGACCCACCTTCGCGCCGAGACGGGCGAGGGCGCAGGCGAGATTGACGGAGACGGTCGACTTGCCGACGCCGCCCTTGCCGGACGCGATGGCCACGACTTTCTTGATCCCGACGACGCGGTTGGACGCCGGAGTGGGGGCCCCGGGAGTCTGCGGAGCGAGGACTTCGACGGAGATGCCTTCAACGCCGGGCAACGACGCGAGGGCCTTGGTGCATTCGGCCTTCAGCTGCAGGGCAACCGGCGCGTTCGCCGTCGTGAGCTGGAGCTGGACCTTGATATTGCCGCCATCGGCCTCGGCCTGCTTGACGATGCCGAAGGAGACGATGTCGCGGGAAAAGCCGGGGTATTTGACCGACTTCAGGGCGTTGAGGATGACGTCTTGGGTGAGCATTGCGGAACGCGGTTCAACTCTGTTGGAAACGGATTGGCCAGCGAACCCGATCAATGGGCCGCTTTGCCGGAGATGTCGGCCGCGTGCTGGCTAAAGGATTTTCCGCGCCCGGTGGGGTTGATCACGGAGTCGATCACGCCGCGCTCGAACTCGTCCCACATGGGCGACATGCCGCGGAGCTTCACCACGATCTTGCCGAAGGCTTCCACCACATAGTCGATGTCATCGGCGGTGTTGCCCTTGCCGAGCGACATGATGATGTTGCCCTGCGCGAGCGCGTGGTCGAGGCCGATGGCGCCGAGGACGTGCGAGATCTTCAGGCTCTTGCTGACGCAGCTGGATCCGCTCGCGACGGCGATGCCGCTCATGTCGCAGAGGAGCAGCTGGCCTTCGCCTTCGATGAACTCGGTCGAGAGGTTCAGGTTCGTCGAAACGCGCATGGGGCCGGGCTCGGGGCCGTTGAGTTTGATGAACTTGATGTTCGTCTTGAGGCCGTCCCAGAGACGCTTCTGCAACGTGGCCGTGTGCTCAATGCGCGTGGGCATTTCACGAAGCGCGATCTCGGCCGCCACTCCACCGCCGACGATGGCCGGGACGTTCTCCGTGCCGGCGCGGCGTCCGCCTTCCTGCACGCCGCCGTGCATGATGGAAACGATGCGGGCCTTTTTGTTGCGGTAAAGCACACCCACGCCCTTGGGTCCGTAGAAACGGTGCGGGGAAAAGCTGACGAGCGCGGCGCCGAACTGTTTCACATCGACGGGCAGCCAACCGGCGCTGGCTTCGCAATCGACATAGAGCGGGACGTTCTTCTCGGCGCAAATACGGCCGACTTCGACGATCGGCTCGATGGTCCCGATGTCGTGGTTCACATGATGCACGGCCACGAGAACGGTCTGTGGCGTGATCGCGGCCTTGAGTTCCTCCAGATTGATCAAACCTTCGGGATCGACGCTGACGCGGGTGCAGGTCCAACCCTGTTTCTCCAGGAACTCGACCGACTGCATCACGCTCGGATGTTCGGTTGCGGAGACGACGAGGTGCTTGCCCTTGCGTTCGTTGGCGTAGGCCACGCCCTTGATGGCGAGGTTGGACGACTCGGTGCCGTCGGACGTGAAGAAGATCTCCTCCTCGCTGTCGGCGTTGATGAGCGCGGCCATCTGCTGCCGGGCCTTCTTCATCGCGTCGCGCACGCGCAGACCGTGCTGGTGGAGCGAGGAAGGATTGCCGAAGGCCTCCATGAAGAACGGCTTCATGGCGTCGAAGACTTCGGGCAGCACGGGCGTGCTGGACTGGTGGTCGAGGAAAACGTGGCGCATCGGAGTGGTCAGTGGACTGGGACGAACGAAACGGGTCGAAACAAAAACCCTGCGGCTGTCGGTTGGAACCGGCCCAGCCGCAGGGATTGAAAGGAGTCGGAACGAGAACTCAGACCGCGACGGGCTCGGACTTGTTGATCTGCGCAGCGAGTTCCGGGTGTTTCTTCACGTAGTCCTCGAGGGCGGCCTTGAGGGCTTCTTCGGCGAGGACGGAGCAGTGGATCTTCACGGGAGGCAGACCGCCAAGGGCGTCGACGACTTCCTGGTTCGAGAAGTTCATGGCCTCGGCGATGGTCCGGCCCTTGATGAGCTCTGTGGCCATGCTGGAGCTGGCGATGGCGGAGCCGCAGCCGAAGGTCTTGAAACGGGCGTCCTCGATCCTCCCGTCCTTGATCTTGAGGGAGATCTTCATGATGTCGCCGCAGGCGGCCGCGCCGACTTCGCCGATGCCGTCGGCGTCCTTCACGTCGCCCATGTTGCGGGGGTTCATGAAGTGGTCCATGACCGTCTGGTTGTAGAGGGTGTAGGTGTCGCTCATAGTGCTGGATCGATTAAATGGTTTGGGGAGATCGGGAAAGTTTCGGGAGGATCTTGGGCAGAGCCTTGCCGGGCTGGTGCTTCGGACCGGTCAGGCCGTTTTCCGCCTGATGGTCGGCGAAAGACGTGTGCTTCTTGGAAAGGCTCGCGATGGTCGTCCGGCTGAAGACTTCCTTCACCCGGTCCTGCGCTTCGGAAAAGAGGCCGCACAAGGCGCAACCGGCCATATGGGTGCAGTCGGGCTTTTCTTCAAGGCAACGCTGGAAGGCGATCTTGCCTTCGATGGCCTCGATGACGGCGAGGACGGTGATTTCTTCGGCCGTTTTCACGAGGGCGAACCCACCACCGGATCCACGCGCCGAACGGACCAAACCGGCTTTGGCGAGATTCTGGAAAATCTTCCCCAAGAAACTGGCGGGGATGCTCTCCTCCTGCGCGATGGCGTCCAGCATGACCACGTCGCCAAAAGGACGACGCGCCAAGGCCAGAAGGCCCAGGGTTCCGTATTCGCCTGCTTTGGTGATTTGCATGGTCTGAAGACAAAGCGGATTAACTTTGTCCGGTTCGCAATATAGGAGTCGAACCGATCAAGTCAACGGATCGGCGGAAGAAATCCCCGTGGTTTCGTCACTAGCCGCGGATCCATACCGCGGGATCGGCCAATGTCCCAGCGAAGATCGGGGTTTCCGCCTCGATGGCGGTGATCGCCGCCGAGTTGAGCCTCTTGGTTGAGAGCATCGTTTCGAGCGACCGGAAGCGTGACAACCGCAGCTCAACCTGCCCCCGGGCAAAGTCGCTGTTCGTGCCCGTCCGCTGCATGAACGGCCAGTCGCTGGCCTGCGCCAACAGCAACTCGCGGGTCATCTGGCGGAGCGCGCGTTCGACCAACTCATCCGCCGCGACGCACGTGGCCACGATGCGGGTCATCGCGCGGTCGGCGGCGAGCAGCTCCTCCTGGATCCAGGCGTTGGAGGAGTTCAGCCACAGCCGCCAATCACCGCCTTCGCCCCAACTGGAGGCGGCGGGCTGGACCACCGGCAACTCGGGCGCCGACTGAAGGTGGTCGGTCGGAGTCACCAGCTTCAGCCGGCCTTCCTTCGCCGCTGTGCGGGCCACGGCATCAAGGAACTCGGGACCCTCAAACCACCAGTGCCCGAACAGCTCGGCGTCATACGGCGCGGTCACCAGCGGAGCGGCGCAACCGGCGTTGCGAGCCGCATCCAATTGTCGCAGGCGCGCCGTGATGAAGTGTTCCGCATGGCGTTGGACCGTCGCCATCGCTTCGGCGCGGCGGTAGGGCTGCTTCTCGTTCGTGCTTCCTGTCACCCGGTGATACTTGAAGCCGGTGAAACCCCGGACCTTCGGCGCGGGCAGGCACGGCTCCACGTAGTCGAGGTCGAGATCGAAGCCCACATCACGGTAGAATTCGCGGTAGGCCGGATCGCCCGGATAGCCCACTTCACGGCTCCATACCTGCTGGGCTGATTCCGGGTCGCGCGCGACGACCCCGATGCCGCCCGGCGTGAGCGCGGGCGTCAGGGGCGAGAAAGGCGGACGCGGTTCCGCCGCATTCAGCCCATGCGTTTCCAAGACGAACCAGCGGACACCTCCCGCCTTCAAAGCCGTTTCCAACGCCGGGGCAAAAGCGCACTCGGGAACCCAGAACCCTGCGGGCTTGAAGCCGAAGCGGCGGCGGAAGGAGTTCACGCCGGTCACGATCTGGGCCCGGAGCGAACCGGGTTGATCGAGCAGAAACGGCAGCAGCGCATGGGTCGCCGCCGTGGTGATGAGCTCGACGACACCGCTCTTCGCCAGCTCGGCGAAGGCGCCCGCGATGTCGCCGCCGATCTCGCGATACAACCGGGCCAACTGGTCGACGCGGTCGGCGTGGAACTCGGCGGCTTCCTTGAACTCGCCCAGCCAGCCGGTGCGAAAGCGTTCCTGTTCGCCGAGCGCTTCCATTTCCTCCAACCGTTTCGCGAACCGTTCGCGCAGCAACGAATCGTCCAGCATCGCGACCAACGTGGGCGAGAGCGACACGGTGATCCGCGCGGGCACCCGGTCGCGGGCCCATCCACGCAGGACCAGAAGCAGCGGCAGGTAGCACTCGGCGATGGCCTCGTGCAGCCAGCTTTCCTCGAGGTAGCGTTTATGGGCCGACTGCCGGACCCACGGCAGGTGGGCGTGAAGGATGACGGCTAAGTTTCCGATGATGGTTCCTCGTCGTCCAGATCCTCGGTGAGACGTCGTGCCAAGGCCGAGGACCTGACCAGCAATGGCACCCCAATGATCACCATGCCCCAAGGCAGTGATCGCGAGACGATTCGTTTGACCACTCCGGGCTGTGACACCACCGCCCTGTCACCCTGGCCGACCCGCGCGGGTGGCCGACGCGAAACCTTCTGCTTCGCGCCGTCGAAAAAGACGAGGGTCGCCCCAAAAAAAATCATGCAGATCGCGACGAGGCGAATGAGAAACGTGGCGGCCCTGCGATACGGATTCATGGTTCCGACGCGCCCACCTCAGGCGGCCGGCGGGCGCAGCGACTTGTCCTGCGGATGCACGCCGACCTCGCCCGAGATTCCCGTCGCCCGAGACAGCCGCAACTCGGCTCCCCGTCGCTCCATCCCGTCGGCAGACGCTGCCACGATGGGCAGGTGAAAGTCGCCATCGGGCAAACTGAAGCGGAGGCTGAAGGACCCGTCCGGCCGCAGTTTGATGGACCGCCCCGCCAAAGTCACGGCGGCGTCCGGTTCGGTGGAACCGTAGACCACGACTTCCGCGTTCACCGCGAACCAAAAACCTCGCCGCATCTCCGGAGGCAACACCACCGGGCTCGACGGGAGATCAGCCGCCGCCGCGTGGCTGATCTCGGCCACGGGAATGACGGCACTGGGGACAGCACCGGGATGCCAAGGTGCTTCCGGAGGATAGATCAATTCCGCCGAACTCGGCGCTACCAACGGATCCACGGCCGGCACGCGCAGCCGATCCTCAACTCGCGGTTGGCTAAAGGAAGGAACAGCGGCGAACACCGGAGCGACAAACGACGGGGCGATGGCCAAAGCCGTCTCCGATCGAACCACGGATTCGACCGGGACTTCTTTCGGCTGGAACGCAAAGTCCTCCAATGCGCTCCAGCGGCCCATTTTCAGGGACGCCGTTGCGGATCGATCCGCCTGAGGATCGGGCGCGGTCACCACCGTCTCCGACTGCGCGAGCGAGAACCACTGGCGGCCTTCCACTGCCCGATAACCCATCTGGCAGGCGTAGGGCATGGCTGCGTGCGGCACCGGGATGAACTCATGGCGTTCGCCGCCGAGCACCGGGATCTCCACAACCACCGGGCCTTCGACCGAGCGCCGATGAACCCGGAGAACGATCAGCCCGTCGGCGGCCTGCCCGCGCGCGTGGTTAAGCTCGGACTCCGCCAAATCCCACTGGACGAACAACGTGTAGGGATCCCGCGCCAAGAGGCGGAGCTCCCCAAGGCTGAGGGTTTCCGGATCGCTCCGGTTCACACCTTTGACCGGAGCAACCACAGGTTCTTTGGCTGGTTCGGCCACGACCGCCTTTGGAACTTCCGCCACGATCGACGGCACAATCTTGGGCGCGACCTTCCGGTAGGTCGAAGGGTCGGGATCGCCCTCCAGTAGGATCGGAGGAATCGAAAGCTTGAGCGGCGCCCTGGCGGCTGGCGAAGGAGCGGCGGACGTCGGGGCCACGCTTCCGGCAGGCGTCTTCTTCGCGGACTTTTTTTTCGAGTTCATGGCGGGCCGGAGACAGCAGGCTGGGGCAGACTGTGCGAGCAGCAGCCTAGGTAGCGCCTGAACGGACAGGCAACGCAAAACTCCCGCTCGATCAGGCGCCCTTGCCCGGAGGGGCGTTGGTCGTCACCGGGGCCTCGGGCGGGCGGGCCATGGGAATGCGGGCGGGAGCGGCGGAGTTGGTTCCCGCTGGAAGCCCAAGCCGGGTCCGGAGCATGGCCTGCACTTCGGGGATCAAGCCCGACCGGGCGCTCAGAAGATCATCCAAACCGCTTCGAAGGAGGACCGGAATCTCCGGGAGGTCGAGTCGGACGAGCTGTCCCTTGCCGACCTCGGCCATATAGCGGGCCCGGGCCTTCTGGGCCAACCGGAGCATCGTCCCGGCGCGCTCTTCCTCACCCGTCGCGAGATCCAGATAATAGCGTGTGACGAGGCCCTTGAGGATTCCCGTGGTCTTTTCCTGGCTGGTTTCGCCGGCGTATTCCGAGATTTTGCTGACCACATAGGCCTCGAGCTCCATGCCTCCGGGAACCGAGCCCGGATATTTTTCGCGGAGGTAGTTGAACCACTGGGTCGCTTCCTTGGTCCGGCCTTCGAGATAGAAATAGTAGGGCAGGTTCTTCAGGAAATTCTTATGGCCGGTCTGGACCTGTTCATAGTTGCTCGGGTCGAACTGCATGTTCTCGAGGTAGGCCTCGTTGGCGCGCTCGCTCATGTCGATGTTCGGGGCGAGGACGATCCGGCCGGACATCATGTCGGGCGTGATCCGGCCGCGGGTGACGGCGATCTGCATGGACTGGTAGATCAAACGGCGCAGGGACATCTTGTCCTTGAGCGTGCTTCTCTTGAGACCAAGCGCCGCCCAGTAGATCGCGTGGGCCTCGGGCAGACGCCATTCGAGCGGGCCATAACGCCCGTCGATCTCCTTCATGAAGGCCGGATCGAGTTTGTAGTGCTCGCGAAGCTCCTTGGACCGTGCCTTTTCGTCGTCGGTCTGGGGATCGATCAACGAGACGTAGTTGGTGCCGAGGACGGCATCCATCTCACGGGCCCAGTTCAGTTTGTAGAGGCTGTGGGCGTCGTCGAGGTTCTGCCCCATCTTGTGCATGAAGATCCAGCCGATCTCATGGTAGAGGGTTCCTTCATCCGGGTTGTAGACGAGGCCCTGGTCGCGGATGAGCTCGAAGCCCTTCTGCACCCAGCGCCAACGGTCGTCGTGGTCTGTGAACTTGACGGAGATGTTGTAGGCCATGTCCCACGCCTGCACCCGCCACACGTGGGCGTAGTGGGGTTGGAGCTTCACGATCCAGTCGGCCAGCTGCACTTTCTCGAAGTAGCGGTCCTGGTCCTGGAGCTCGATGGCGCGGATCCAAAGCGCGTTGGCCACCAGGCCACGGAAACCACCGAGGGCCACGGTCGTCAAAGCAAGAACGGGGGGGGCTCCCTTGAGCTCGACGTAGCGGTTCATCCCAAGGGCGAGGCGTTCGGTGTTGAGGCCTTTCTGGAGCAGGCCCGCGACCGTCAGCAGCACCACGATCAGCGCGACGAGTCCAACCCGGAAAAGCGTGAAGCGGGATCGGTTCATGTCAGGAGATCGCCTGGGTTCGCGCCAGCTCGCGGCGATGGAAGGCGTAGATGCCGAGACCGGCGAACATCCCGCCCGCAAGGCCGATGATCTGGACGATCGCAATGCCGGTCGAAAGCCACGTGACGCTCCGGCCGGTGCTGAGCGAATCAACCGGCGAAAAGTCCCGGGCGACGTTCACGACAAAGAGCAGCCCGTGGAACAACGGCACCATCACGGCGTCGACCGACTGGTTGATCGGCTTGCCCGTATCGTGGTCGGTGCCGAGGATCGTCCCCTCCTCCACGACGGCCTGGAGCGTCCCGCCGGAAAGCCCGACTAACAGGATCGCCACCGACACCAACGCCGCCACCGGGAAGGACAGGAAGCTGCCGGCCGCCAGACCCACGGCCGCCAGGAGCACCAGCCAACAGAAGATCACCGTGACACCGCGCATGAAATTCACGCCGAAGGTGCTCTCGCGGTAGAGCAGTTCGAAGCCGTCCTCCAACTGGAACAGCATCGTGGCCTCGCTGCGGTTCACAAACTGGACCGTCAGGATGCCGTTTTCATCGGCCAGGCCGCGTGGCAGGGCCAGTTCATGAAACGTATCGGAGGCGAACGTGCCCTGGAACGGCTGCACCTTGGACGTCCCGGGCGGCCCGATCATGAACTCGCCCTTATACAGGTTCGCGTCGTTGGTCTTGGCCACGAAGAATTTGATGCGGGCGAACAGCTGCTCCTGGTTCAACCGCTCCTTGAGGAATCCGAGGTCGATCTTCCACACGCGGAGATAGCCTGGCATCACGACCTGGTGGAGCGCCTTGATCTGGTTCTCGGAAATGCTCCGCAACGTCGCCCGGTCGATGCTGGCGGCCACTTCGGGATTCTTCAGCCTCTCGACCATCATCTTCTCGGCGTCGCCTTTGATGTCCGGCATAGGCTCCCTCAGCGTTCCGCGCGCGACCAGGATTTCGTTGTTCAGCACCGCCTGCTGGTCTGCGGGAAGCCGGGAAGCCCGGTAGAGGAGGAAGAAGTAGACGCTCGCGCCGGCGATGGAAAGCAGGGCGAGGTTGAGCAGCGACAGGCCGATCCACTTGCCCATCCAGATCTGCCACCGCGCCACCGGTTTCGTCGCGACCACCTGCATCTGGCACTCCTCGATGTCCTTGGCCAACGTGCCGCAAGCCAGCCAAAGCGTGGAGAATCCGAGCAGCACCGTCATCAAACTCAGCGTGTAGGTGAGCATGATCTGGATGAACCCGCGCGGCGTGCCATCGTCCTTCACCACGGCCGGAAGGACCGTGACGGTCACCATCAGGAGAAACAGGAGCACCCAGAAAAGCCGGAAGCGGAACGCCGCTTTCCAGGTCAAAGCAGCGATGGCGGCCATGGGCTGAAGCGCCTTCGGAACCATCGTGAACGCGGAGCGCGCGAGGAGAACCCGTTCCGGCTTGAGATCCGCCCGCCCGGTTTTCGCCAGGTCCACGGCGGAACCGGCGGAGAGGGCGTCGATCGTGCCGCGGAAAACAAACCCCCGGTCTTCCAGCGACTCGGCTTTGAAGGACGCCCCTTGGCCACCCCAATGGATGGCCAACATCCCCGTCAGGATCGAACGGGTGACCAAAAGGCTCAGGGCTATTCCGGGCACTGTGGCCGCAAGAAATCCCAAGACCAGATCAACCAGCAGAAGCACCACTCCCGCCGAAAACCGGCCATGGGCCAGCGCATAACTGAACGGCAGGACAAACGCCCAGATGGCATCCACCACTCGAAAGCCCACCGCCACCGCCCGGAAACCCTGCGCGGGATGCTCGAAGACGCCGAACTTGTTCCTGCCTTCAGCCATGGCGGATTACTTCTTTCCTCCCAAAAGCGACGACAGCTTGTCATTCGCCTTGGCCAATTCCTCAGCCGTGGGAGCGGGACTCGATACGACCGGACTCGCCGTCACGGAAGCGGGTTGAACCGGCGGCACCGGCGTCGACTTCGTCAACAGGTCCAGCTTGGAAACATCGACGGATGAACCTACGGCCGCTGGCTCCAGCGGCGAAACCACGGCGCCGGACTCGGCCGTCGCGGCGGGAGCCGTCAATCGTTCGAGCAGCTTGGCCGTCTGTGCAGCGGGTGAGGCGGCTTCGCCTTCTCCGGCCAGATACGCGGCCACCTTGCCGCCGGACGTTGCGCCGGAGGTTTCACCTGACTGGCGGGCGCGTTGGACGACTCCGAGGAAATAGCTCTCGAGGTTCTGCGTCGGGTTATCGATGCGGATTTTGTCCTCGCTCACATCCTGCCGGATGATCGCGAGGACCTTCTCCGTCGTCTCACGCGACAACGGCGGCGTCGTGATCCGCATGGAATCGCGGTTGGTCAGGAGCTCCTGAAGCGTGCCGTAGGCCTGGATCTTGCCACCGTAGTAGATGACCACGCGGTCGCAGACGTCTTCCACGTCAGCCAGAAGGTGGCTGCTGAGGATGACCGTCTTGCCGCGCTTGGCCAACGCGACGATCAGGTCCTTCACCTCGCGGCAACCGATGGGATCGAGGCCGGCCGTGGGTTCATCCAGGATGACGAGGTCGGGATCGTTGATCAGCGCCTGGGCCAGGCCGATGCGGCGTTGCATGCCCTTGGAGAATTCACCGACGAGCCGGGTGCGGGCGTTGGCAAGGCCCACCATGTCGATGAGCTGTTCGGCACGTTTCTGCCGCTCGGAGGCGGAAAGCTGGAAGAGATTGCCGAAGAACTCGAGCGTCTCGGCGGAGTCGAGGTAGCGGTAAAGGTAGGACTCTTCCGGCAAGTAGCCGATGCGGGCCTTGGTCGCGACATGGCGCGGGGAATGGCCGAAGACCTCGATGTGGCCCTTGGTCGGATTGAGCAGGCCGAGGAGCATTTTGACCGTGGTCGATTTGCCGGAGCCGTTGGGTCCGAGCAATCCGAAGACCTCGCCCTTGCGGACCTCGAAATCGACGTTGTCGACGGCGCGGGCCTTGGGCCGGCCCCAGAAGTCCTTGAACACCTTCGACAGTCCGCGCACGGCGACGACGGTTTCGGCGGCGCGCTCGGTGGAGCCCGGCTGCTGGGTCTGGGTTGGGGTTGTCATGCTGTTCAAGTCTTCTCAGTCAGTCTGCGGAGAACATCGGCCACCCCGGCCTTGGTCATCCGCTTCTCAGCGACGGCGATCAGCGCCGCGTAGAGAGTGCCATCATCCACGAAGAACGGATGCCCGTTCAGACGTAGAAACATCATCGACGCCGCAACTGCTGTTCGCTTGTTTCCATCGACGAAAGCCTGCGCCTGCGACAAATGGAACGCGTATGCCGCCGCGACCGCGAATTCATCGCCGTTGCCATAACCACGCTCGTTCACAGCCGACGCCAGGGCCGATTCGACAAGGCCGGGCTCGCGGACGCCTTCGCTTCCGCCGAACAGGGCCAAAGATTTAGCATGAAGCTGCATCGTTTCCGCCAAGGTAATGAACCGCAGATTCGCCACGTCAGCTCGCCAGCTTGCGGAACAGTTCCGCGTTCATCGCGAACATTTCGTCGGCGAGCCGGTTGAATTCGTCCACCTCATCGGGCTTCGTCTGTTTGGTCCTCAGAAAACCAGACAACTCCTGCACCACGGTCCTTTGGTCGCTGGCCGGCAGTTTCTTGAACTCGGCGATGATTTCAGTCGCACTCATGGCGGTAGGATAGCTCAAGCCGCTCTTGGTTTGAAGCCGATGGACTTCGCTTCCGCCGGCGCCGCCTCGATGGCGACCACCGGCTGATACGGCTCCAGCTCCTCGCCTTCGCGGACGAGGCGGAAGCTGTTGAAGACGACGATGAGGGATCCGCCGACGTGCATCAGGGCGGCGACGATCGGATTGATGTAGCCGGTCGCGGCCAGGGCCAGACCGCCAATCACGAACAGGATGCCGAGGAGGAAGTTCTGGTTGATGACCGACCGGGTCTGCTTGGAAAGGCGGATGAGGAACGGCAGCCGGCGAAGGTCGCTGTTCATGAGCGCGATGGTCGCGCTGTTGATCGCGACCTCGGAACCGGCGGCGCCCATGGCGATGCCAAGATCGCCCGCAGCCAGAGCGGGCGCGTCGTTCACACCGTCACCGACGACAGCGACGCGGTAGCCCTTCTTCTTCATGGCCTGGACGAACTCGACCTTGTTCTGCGGCAGGCAATCGCCCGCCACTTCCTCGCAGCCGATCTCCCGGGCCACACGGATGGCCACGGGTTGACGGTCGCCGGAAACCATGGCGATGCGGCGCACGCCGGCGGCCTTCAGATCGGCCAACGCTTCCTTGGCCTCGTTGCGGGTCTGGTCCTGCAGGCCGACCCAGCCGATGCACTGCCCGTTCCTGGAGACATAGAGCATGCTGAAACCCTCGGTCTCGTTCAGGTCCACGGTGCTGAGGAAATCCTCGGTGACGCCGTTGTCCTTCAGCCACTGCGCGCGGCCGATGACGATGGAGGATCCTTCGACCACGGCCTTGATGCCACGTCCGGCGGCTTCGGCAAAATCCTGCGGCTCGACGAGCTTCACTCCGGCGTCGGTTGCCAGAGTCAGAAGTGCTTTGGCCGTCGGATGGTTGCTGTAGCGTTCGGCGGAGGCGGCGATGCGGAGGAGATCCGCCGGGGCGGTGCCGTGAAGGGGGTTCAACCGGCTGACGACGAGTTTGCCGAGCGTGAGCGTGCCGGTCTTGTCGAAGATGAAGGCGTTGATCTTCGCGGCCAGTTCGATGTCGGCCACGTTCTTGATCAGGATACCGAGGCGCGCGGCGGCGGAAAGGGCGGCCACCATCGCCGTGGGCGTCGCCAAAATGAAGGCGCACGGGCAGGCGACGATGAAGACGGCGATGACGCGGGAAAGGTCTTTGCTGAAGGCCCAGACCAGCGCACCGAGCACGAGCACGAGCGGAGTGTAGAAGCCCATGTATTGGTCGACGATCCGCATGATGGGCAGCTTGGTCTTCTCGGCGGCGAGGATGAGCTCGCGCACCTTGCCGAGCGTGGTGTCGGTGCCGGCGCGGTTGACCTTCACCTCGAGGACACCGGTCAGGTTGGTCGTGCCTGCGAAGACTTCCTCACCGGTCTTCTTGTCCACGGGCAAAGACTCACCGGTGATGTTCGCCTGGTTGATGGAACCCTGGCCGGTAAGGATGAGGCCGTCGGCCGCGACGTTGTCGCCGGGACGGATGCGGATGACGTCGCCGATCTTCAGTTCGCGGGCGGGCACTTCTTCCTCGCCCGTGGGAGTGATGCGGCGGGCCTTGGTCGGGGTCAGCTTGATGAGCGATTCGATGGAGTTGCGCGCGCCGTCGGCCGTGCGGGTCTCGATGATCTCGCCGAGAAGCATGAAGAAGGCGACGAGGCCTGCTTCCTGGTAGTTGTGCGTGCCGAATGAGGCGAGCACCGCGAGCGCCACGAGTTCGTTCGTGCTGAGCACCCCGCGCCGGAGATCCTTGATGGCGGTGAGAATGATCGGAATGCCGAGAATGAGCGCCCCGGCCATCGCGCTGAAGTCGGCCACGACGCTGGAGCCGGGGAAGATCCATTCCACCGCGTAGGAGTTCAGGACGAGGATCAGGCCCAGGATGGTCTGGCCCAGCTTGATCTGGGTGTGCGAGTGGTCGTGTCCGCAGCTCTCGCAATTCTCGCCTGCCTTGTGGTCGTGATGGTCGTGATCGTGATCGTGCCCGTCGCCATGCCCATGGCCGTGGCCATGGCTGTGACTTTCGTCATGATCGTGATCGTGTTTGAGGCGGTTGCTGAGCATGGTTTTCTCCGGTTGCGATCAGGTCATTTGGGCAGGAACGCCGCGGAATCCGCAGCCTGCGGTTGGACCGCCTTCTGCGGTTCCCGGCTTAGCAGGAGGCGCATCTCACGAGAGGCTCCACCACGTTCCTGCATCATAAATTTCTCCTGGAGGTTCGGCAGGATCCGGGCCATGGCCTCGGCCAGGATTCGTTCTTGGAACAGACCCGGAGTCCGTTGGAATTCCGCGAGCCGGTCCTCCATGTAGCGGGCTTCGGCCAAGGTGGTCTGGACGATCCGCGACCGGTCGGCTTCGCCGCCGTTCACCAGCGCATCGGCCTCTCCTTTGGCCTTGGCCAGGATGGAATTCTCATAACCACGCGCACCGTTGACCGCCTTGCTGCGGTCGGCTTCGGCGGCGAGGACTTCATCGAACGAGGACTTCAGAAACATCGGCGGCCGGACCACGACGTCGATGGGCTCCAGCCGGATCCCGAGCTTCGAAGTGTTGAGGAGCTGGCCGAGGCGGGAGGTGATCTTCTCGCGGAAGCCGGCCTGGTCCAGACGCAGCGCGCCATCCACGGGGAATTGGGCGGAGGCGAAGAGAATCGCGTTGTCGAGGGCGTGCTGGATCGTGTTGGAAGTGTCGGTGAACCCGAACACATAGCTGATCGGGTCGCTGATCGTATAACGCGCCGTCGCCCGGACATGCATGATGTTCGCATCGCCGGAGATGGTGTAGCCCTCGATCGCGGGATTCAGGGTCTCGCGGCCATTCGGTTCCCTGCCCGTGGCCTCCAACTCGGGCGACGTGGCGAACCAGCCGATGGTGGAACGCACCTGGTAGACCTGGCTGATCGGGATCTTGACGACTTCATCGATCGGATACGGGAAAGCGAAGCGCAGGCCGGGCCCGAGCAGTTGATCCTCGGTCAGGCTCTGGGCCCGGCCGAATCTCAGGATGAGGGCCTTCTCATTCGGTCCGACGCTGAAGACGCCCGAGCAAAGGAAGAGTCCCATGAGGATCGCCATGACCCATCGGACAATGACGAAGCTGCTCCGGAGCGCCTCCGCCAAGGCCCGCGAACCGGTGTCCTCCATCAAGGGCGCGAAATCGGCTTCGCTGCCGGGAATCCCTTTGCCGGTGTTCGTCGACACCAGCTTGGGGCCCTCGTCATGGCCGTGATCATGGTCGTGACCCTGTCCATGCCCGTGGCTGTGTTGGTCTTTGTCGCTCATGGTCGGCCTACTTGGGGTTGCTTCCGGGGATCTTGAGCTTCGAACCTTCAAGCAGGTCGAACGGCGGGGTGCGCGGATCGAAGATCAGGGTCGAGCGGTCCTTCAACGACACTTCCAACGCGGCCAACTTCTGCAGGAGGATGGCCAGTTCGGGATTCTTCTCGAACACCTGCAGGTGTTTCGCGGCCTCGGACTCGGCCTGGCCGCGGATCTCGGTGGCCTTGGCGTCCGCTTCGGCGAGGAGCTTGGCCCGGTCACGGTCGGCGGCCGTGCCGATCTTCTGGGCTTCGCTGAGGCCTTCGGCCTGGAGCTTGGCCACGAAGCGCATGCGCTCTTCCTTCATGCGGTCGAAGACTTTCTGCGTGACGCTTTCCGGGAGGCCCAGCCGTTTGATGCCGAGGAAGCTGATCCGCACGCCGTAGCTCTCGAGCAACGACTGCTTCACCGCGTCTTCGATCTCCTTCTCGATCTCGGTGAACTTCATCTCCTTCGAATCCGTGGAGATGAAATGGGAGAAGGGATGACGGCCCACGGCGGCGTTCTTCTCGCTGCGGAGACGCTCCTCGAAGGTCTGCGTGGCCCGCGCGGTGGCGCCGTCGGCAAAGGCGTTCCGGAACTTCGACGGATCCTCGATCTTCCAGCCGGCATAGACGGAGATGAGGAGGTTGTAGCCGTCGCGGGTCTGGGTTTCCTCGAACTTGCCCTCGAAGTTCTGCACGCGCTTGTCGAACTTGAGCACGCGCTGGATGGGCCAGGGGAGCTTCCACTTGAGTCCCGGCTCGGCCTCGGTGCGGGAAGGTTTCCCGAAGGTGGTCACGAGCGCGACCTCGGTCTCCCTCACCTGGAAGGTGAAGAGCATGAGGGCGAACAGGACGATGAGCATCAGCCCAACGGCGAGGGAAAAACGGTTCTTGTTCATGGCTGGTCTGGAAAGTGGGGTTGGTTACTTGGGCGCCTGGGGCTGCTGTTTCATCCGCTCCTGGCGCTGCTCGTCGCGCGTCGGCGGGATGTAGACGTCGCCGATGTCGGTGCGGATCTTGTCCTCCAGGTTGAACTGGACGACCTCGTTGCTGTTGGTCGTGGCGATGATGTATTTGCGGGCCGGTCCAACGGCCCGCGCGAAGGTCTGGAGATAGGCCCTCGTCGGATAGACGGAAGGCGCGGCGTTGAAGGCCTGGATCTGGTTCGTGAACCGGGACGCCGTCGCGGCCGCGCTGGCGATCCGCTGCGCGCTGAAGGCTTCGGCTTCGTTGATCTTCTTCTGCGCCTCGGCCGAGGCGAGCAGCACCGTCCGGGTCGCGTAGCCCTTCGCGGCGAGAATGGCACCGGCGACCGCCTGCTGGGCTCCGATCACGGACTGGTAGGCCTCGGCCACCTTGGTGGGCGGATGGATGTCCTGAAGGCCGACAAACAGGATCTCCACGCCGAGTCCGAGGTCATCGGACCGCTTCTGGATGGAAAGACGCAGGTCCTTGGCGGCGGCTTCCCGGCCGATGGACATGACTTCGTTCAAGTCCACCCCGACGAGGTAGCGGATGACCTCCCGGGTGGCGATCTTCTCAAGCATTCCGCCGGAATTCGCATAGGCGTAGGCGAACTTGTCGACGTCCCGGATCTGATACTGCACCGGGATGCTCACGGTCAGGAGGCTGACGGGAACGGAGACGCCGCCCGAGGAGTTGGTCGTGCCGGCTTCGCGACTCGCCACCAGGAGGTTAAACTCCTCTTTGTAGTGCGCCACATTCCAAAGAATCGTGTTGCCGTGGTCGTCATCCTTCGGAACAAACCCGACGTTCAGGGTCTGGACCTCACGGGTCTTGAACCGGAACACTTCGTCCACGGGCCACGGGAGTTTGAGGTGCGCGCCGGGCTCGAGCAACCCGCCGGTGCGCGCCCCGAACCGCTCCAAGACCGCCTGCTCGCCAGGTTCGATGAAGACGACGCTGGTCGATGCGAGGAGAACGACCACCCAGATCGCGGCCCATTGGCCGATCTTCTCCCGGACCGTCTGGTAGAACCACGTCTCGGAAACCTTGAAGCCGAACTGGTAGTCCAGCGCCTGTCCGGCGGTGCGGAACAGGGATTCGGGTTCACCGACGATCCCCATCAGGCGGCTGTCGTAGAGGATCCGGGCGACCTTGCCCTTGACCCGGGGCCGGTAGATTTCCGCGACCAGCGTGAGAAGCGTCTCGGCCGCCACCAGACCCAGAAGGACCAGGAAAACACGGGCGAGATCCAGGTCGTAGCGCGGATACCCGATCAGGTTGAGCGCCAAGGCACCGGTGACCAGGAAGGAGGCGTAGGCCCCGAGCAGCATGTAGCTGCCGCACGGGCGGAGAAGCCGCTGGTCGTCCAACCGCGCCAGCCCGGCGGTGTATTTGCCGAGCAGGAACAGGATCAGGCCGAACAGGCCCGTCACGGTCATCGCGATGGTCGACCGGTCTTCGACGACGTCGAGGGCCTCCTTGCCCAGGTAGTTCCACAACCACCAGGTCAGGAAGCCGGCTCCGCCGCACAGCAGAATCGCGAAGCCGCGGACAAAATACTTCTCGAACATCTCGCGCGACTGCCGCGCGGCGAACGTGTCGGCCTCATCCGTTCCGAACAGGTTGGTGGAACCCTTCTGGCGGTTCAGCTCGTCGAACTCGAGCTTCTCCAGCCGTTCCCGCTCCTCCAGACGCATCTGGAAATAGCCTACCAGCGCGACCAGGAATCCCGCCGCCAGCAGGACACCGGCAACGAGGCCGGACGCGGACTTCACATAGCGCGCGGCCACCAACGTCACCGCCGCCGCCGCGAGGAGGATAAGCCAGTTGACCAGCCCGATTCTGAGGTTGTTCTTCTCCATGTGCTTCAGGTGAGCTCGCGCTCTTCAAACAGGATCATCGCCAACGCCAGTGCGGCGCCGCAATAGGCCACGGCATAGCCGGCGGCCCGGGCCACGTAGCCCCAGGGAATGGTTTTCGCCTCCATGTCCAACGCATCGACCACCCAGAACAGCTGCCAGTTCGGGGTGATCGCGTAGGCCACGCCGGCCAGCCATGAACCTTCCCCGGCCGGACGGCCAAACAGGTAGTCGGACATGAGCCCGAGCAGGAACAGGGCGACGCAGATGGAAAGAGTGGGGATCACTTCCAGCCTCGTGGAGCAGGCGAGGGCCAGAGCCGCCAACACCCAGAGCGCGAACAGGATCAGGATCGCGCAAGGCACCATCTGCCAGTTCACTTCCGGCTTGGCCACGGTCCACGGGACATCCCGGTCGATCTGCCAGATCACGATGAACCCGATGGTCATCATGATCAGGAGGCCGAAAACCGCGTCCGACATGAACGTGCGCCGGAGGAAGAAGTTCGAGAATCCCGCCGCCAAGTAGGCCACCACGACGGATCCCACGAAGACCAGCAGCGAGAAAAAGTCGACCGTTCCATAGGAGTCGAAGACCATCTTCGAGGCCGTCAGGCAGCCGAGCAGGTTCAGATAGGTGATCACCGCCAACGCCAGCATCAGCCCGGCGAACTTTGCCATGAGGAATTGGAAACGGCTGACCGGCTTGGACAAAACGGCGAGCGCCGTTCCCGTCCGGATCTCCCGGGCGACCGCCGCCGAGGCGTTCAACACCGCACCGAACAACCCCGACAGGAGCATCACGGCGAGAACGGAGTTGCGCACCAGCTTCGGTTCATCCCCGAAACCGAAGTAATTCACGCACGAGAGGAAGACGCAGAAGATCGTCGAGGCCGTGGCCAGCAGCAGGAACACGGGCTGACGAATCAGCTCCATGAACGCGTTGACCGCTATGGTGACGAACTGTCGCATCTATTAATTTCTTCTAATGCTCGGAAACAGGGCCGAGAACCTAGAGGTCCCGCAACCGTTTGCCAACGGCGAAGCGGGTCGGGGTCTCTTTGACCACCAAACCCACCCGGCGTTCGGGCACGGCACAAACGCCGCCCGATCGCCGATTCGTTGGAACGCGGGACCGTAAGCCGATCGTTCCGCATGGGCAAAGTGGGCGTCTGCCCGCACAGCGGACCGCGGCAAAGCCGCGGAATGATGAATGACGAAGGCCAAATGCCGAAAAGCGGGCCGGGGTCATCCGATTCGGGATTGGGCCTTCGTCATTCGTCATTTGGCATTTCCCGTTCCCCTCCGCAGCCTACGCCCATGGCTGTCATCGAAGTGCGCGGGCTGACAAAGGAATTCCGGACCTACAAAAAGGCCCCCGGCTTCTGGGGCGCCGTGCGCGGCCTCGCCAAACGCACCTACGAAACCACCGCCGCCGCCCGGAACGTCAGCTTCACCGTCGAGGAAGGCGAGTTCGTCGGCTTCCTCGGCCCCAATGGCGCCGGCAAGACCACCACGCTCAAGATGCTCAGCGGCCTCCTCTACCCCACCCGGGGCGAGGCCACCGTCCTCGGCTACACCCCGTGGCAGCGGAAAGACGGTTTCCGCCAGCAGTTCGCCCTGCTGCTCGGCCAAAAGAACCAGCTTTGGTGGGATCTCCCCGCCCGCGAATCCCTCGAACTCAACGCCAAGATCTACGGCCTCGACCCGGCCCGTTCCCGCAAGACGGTCGACGAGCTCACCTCCCTCCTCGGCGTCGGTGAAAAGCTCAACGTCATGGTCCGCGAGCTTTCGTTGGGTGAACGGATGAAGTTCGAGCTCATCGCCTCGCTCCTGCACGAGCCCAAGGTCCTCTTCCTCGACGAACCCACCATCGGCCTCGACGTCGTTTCCCAGAAGACCGTCCGCGACTTCCTCAAGCACCACAACGCCACCCGCAAGACCACCATCCTCCTGACCAGCCATTACATGGCCGACATCCAGGAACTCTGCGAACGCGTCATCATCATCGACAAGGGCACCGTCTTCTTCGACGGCAAGCTCGCGACCGTCCTCGACCGCTTCGCCGATTTCAAACTCCTCACCATCCGCTTCACCGGCGAATGCACCTGCACCGGGGAGGAGCTCGCCAGCTACGGCGAAATCACCGAACGCACCCCGGTCAGCATGACCTTCAAGGTCAAGCGCGACCGCGTCATCCACGTCTGCAAGACCCTCCTCGACCGCCTGCCCGTGCAGGACATCGACATCCAGGAAGTCCCCATCGAGGACATCATCCGCCGCCTCTTCTCCGAAGCGCGGCCGTAGGCCGGACGTCCTCGCCCGGCCAGGAGACAGCCATCCCACACCGGAACAGTGCGGCAGATAGGGCGGCCTTGAAGCGCCCCAGCTGCAAAGGCCCGCTGTTAGGAACTCGCCTTCCAGCCCCACCAGACGAGACAATCCCAGCCCACTAACAGCCCGTCAAAGAACGGGTGTTTTGGAGCGGCGTGACGGATGCGTATGATGGCTTGGCCTGGGATGGTCCGGAGAAAGTTGTGGGAGAGCGGCGGACGAGACGGGCGACCAGGGCGGCTATCCGGGACCACA